>NZ_DBHIUF010000003.1:0-62726 GCF_057272915.1 Gemella sp. | reverse complement strand
TAGGAGCCGGTGCGTTAGCCTCGAATTCCCATGTTCCTATAAACTCTACATCTGCTTTATTTACTGCTTTACTTTCTGCATCGTAGCTCTTGAATACCCATTTACCATCGTTTTCTGCATCTACGTACTCTGTTTTTGTCGGTTGAGTTGCAACTACATTTGCTTTATCTACATAACGATTTTGGTCTGTTGGTTTATAGTTTTCGATTGCTTCTGGCAATGTCTTACCTGGAGTTCCACTTTCAAATTTGTATGTTACACCGTATTTATTAGCTTCGAATTCCCATTTTCCTATAAACTCTACATCTGCTTTATTTACTGCTTTACTTTCTGCATCGTAGCTCTTGAATACCCATTTACCATCGTTTTCTGCATCTACGTACTCTGTTTTTGTCGGTTGAGTTGCAACTACATTTGCTTTATCTACATAACGATTTTGGTCTGTTGGTTTATAACCTTCTATTGCTGTTGGCAATGTCTTACCTGGTGTTCCACTTTCAAATTTGTATGTTACACCGTATTTATTAGCTTCAAATTCCCATTTTCCTATAAACTCTACATCTGCTTTATTTACTGCTTTACTTTCTGCATCGTAGCTCTTGAATACCCATTTACCATCGTTTTCTGCATCTACGTACTCTGTTTTTGTCGGTTGAGTTGCAACTACATTTGCTTTATCTACATAACGATTTTGGTCTGTTGGTTTATAACCTTCTATTGCTGTTGGCAATGTCTTACCTGGTGTTCCACTTTCAAATTTGTATGTTACACCGTATTTATTAGCTTCGAGTACCCATGTTCCTATAAACTCTACATCTGCTTTATTTACTGCTTTACTTTCTGCATCGTAGCTCTTGAATACCCATTTACCATCGTTTTCTGCATCTACGTACTCTGTTTTTGTCGGTTGAGTTGCAACTACATTTGCTTTATCTACATAACGATTTTGGTCTGTTGGTTTATAGTTTTCGATTGCTTCTGGCAATGTCTTACCTGGAGTTCCACTTTCAAATTTGTATGTTACACCGTATTTATTAGCTTCGAATTCCCATTTTCCTACAAACTCTACATCTGCTTTATTTACTTGTTTTTTAGCTGCATCATAGCCTTTGAATTCCCATTTACCATCATTTTCTTCATCTACGTATTCTGTTTTTGTTGGTTGCGTTGCATTTATTTCTGCTTGATTTGCATAACGATTTTGGTCTGTTGGTTTGTAGCCTTCTATCGCTTCTGGCAATGCTTTACCTTGTGTTCCACTTTCGAATCTGTATGTTACACCGTATTTGTTAGCTTCGAATTCCCATTTTCCTATAAACTCTACATCTGCCTTATTTACTGCTTTATTTTCAGCATCGTAGCTCTTGAATACCCATTTTCCATCGCTTTCTGTATCTACGTACTCTGTTTTTGTCGGTTGAGTTGCACCTACATTATCTTTGTCTACATAACGATTTGAGTCTGTTGGTTTGTAGCCTTCTATCGCTTCTGGCAATGCTTTACCTTGTGTTCCGCTTTTGAATTTGTAGGTTACTCCATATTTATTCGCTGTAAACTCCCATGTTCCTACAAACTCTACATCTGCTTTATTTACTGCTTTAGTATCTGCATCATATTTTTTAAATACCCATTTCCCATCATTTTCTTCATCTACGTATTCTGTTTTTGTTGGTTGTGTTGGTGTTACATTAGCTTCATTTTCGTAAGTAGCTGTATCTTTTGGCTTGTAGTTTTCGATTACTGCTGGTAATGTTTTTCCTTCAGTTCCGCTTTGGAATTTATAAGATACATTATAAAATGTAACATAACCTAGTTCTAAAACGTTAGCTTCTACTTTGCCAATAGGTAAATCTGTAGCTGAATCCATGCTTAACCAACCACTACCGATTCTACCTGCATTTGGATGAGCATTTCCTTCAACTGTTCCTGTTACTTTTAAAACTGTTGTCCCATTTGTGTCTGCTAACTCTTTGGCTTTTTCTTGATTAATACGAACAACCATCTGATTGATTTCTTCATCACTCTTATTAGGGAATAAAGCTTTAAGTTCTGTTGATGTAAGAGAGCGAAGTGTCATACTGCGCACAATTGTTTCAGCAATAGACTTACCTTCATCCGGTTTTACTACACTCTCAGCTATACGCTCATTACGTTCGTTTTCCGGACGATCACTATCCTTATCATTTAACGATCTAAGAATCATTCTAAATGTTATATTATGGTTACCTTTAGTTTCAACACCAAACATAACACTAGGATCTGTATTACTAACTAATGAATTAAAGCTATCTTTTGAATTTCCTAAATCTGTTCCATTTTTTGAATATACATGTAGAAGTTCTTTCGTTCCATCTTCCTTATGACCAATTGCATATAAGGGTCTCCATGAGTAACCATTAAACTCTGCATATAATTTTTCCGGAATAACTAAATCTTTGTCTAATTTTACATTTAAATCTACATATGTGTAAGTTTTTTCCACTTCATCTATTTCAAATTTATTACCTTTGTATGAATTAGATAAAACTGGACCAACATACCCAACCCAAGGATTTTTATAAACAAGCATTGCTGTAGTTTTATCCATTTCAAATTCGGATTTTAAAACTACTTCATTGACTTTTGTAGTATCGTTATTAGAAGGTTGATACTCATCAATTATTCTACGAGTGTTAGTTTTATCGTCATTCGTTTCTTTTTTTAACTTAGTATTTGGTAAAACATCCTCTGATTCTACATTAATGTCAATTTTGACTTTGTTATCATTGATTTCAAACTTCCTCATTCCATTGATAATAGCAAATCCCATAGAAAATTTACTGGTAGGGAAAGGCTTATCCTGGTCATTCAAACTGGCATATACACCGTATAGTTTGGAATCAGCTTTCAATCCATCTGGAAAGACAGTGGCTAAAGTGTCTTCTGGGGAGAACAATCTTGCTCCTTCTGCAATTTTTCCATCTATAGGTGGCTTATCAGACCAGCCAAGAAAAGTTTTTGCGATACCACGGAAAAGACCCGGATTAGGCAATGGATTCCCTAATTTATCTGTAGCATTCTTATATGTATTTTCAGTATCTTTTTTTTCGTTTGATTCCCTTGTCCATTGACCAATAAGGCTTACTTTACCATCATAATTTGCTGGTACTGTTGCTCTATCAAGCCCTCTAGGTTTCTCATTATTGTTGCTTGCTTCAGTATTTTCTGTTGATGCAGCTCTATCACTTCCTAATGTTGTTCCCGCTGCACCATTTTCATTTCTTACTTCCGCTGTACGAGGTACTCCTTGAAGAGAGTTCCCATTACTCTCAGTTGATACATCTGCATTACCCCCTGTTAAAGTTGAAGGACTTGTAGTTTCTGCGACTGGAGTAGTTATATTACTAGCTATCTCTTCTTTGTCACTTGCTAAAGCCACTCCTCCAGCAACAAAAAATGTAGAACCAACCAGTACAGATACTACTCCTACTTTAAATTTTTTAATACTGAATGTATTATATTTCTCATACGGTGTATTTTTTTTAAAACTCATAATCATTCTCCTTTTAAAATCATCTTTCATATGAAATTATATACTATTTAATGTGACTAGTCAACGCACTATATAAAATAATTAGGCTTTTTTAGTTTATACAAAAAGATACTATGTAGATGAAACGCCTCTAATAATACGATTAATTTACAGGGATTTACAGAATCAACATCACATATCATTATAAATATTCCGATACAAAAAATAAAAAATCCACTAAATTATTTTTTATAGAACTTATCTTCCGTTGCAATCTTAACAATTATTTGAACTCTAAATAAAAATAAGGATAACTTTCAAAATCAAAGTTTCAAACAACTCAATTTTAAAAGTTATCCTCTTGCAATACATTAGCAAAAGTTCCTATTAACTACTTATTTATTAAACTCTATAAGTTCGAATTTATTACCATCGTATTCAAGGATGCTAACTGAAGTATTTATAATAACTCCACGTCCTACCTCTTTAATACCTTTTTGAGTTAAGAAAGAACGAATTAATCCACCGTGACATACTGCTAATATTGTCTTATCTGGGTGTTCTTCATACTTTTCTTTAAAGAATGCCTCCACTCTATCAGCTGCATCAGAATCTAGTTCCATTCCTCTCGTTTCACCTGCCTTCATTCCTGCTCCATACTCGGCAAAAGAAACTCCTTCATACTCCCCATATGACTTCTCTATTAATCTTTTATCTTTAATTACTTCTAATTTTTTATTATCTTCACTGTTTGAATTATCAAGCATATATCTTGCTGTATCGTATGCTCTACCTAAAACACTACTATAAGCTATATCAATGTCATAACCTTCAATTTTCTTACCTGCTGCAATTCCTTGACGAATTCCTTCTTCATTTAGAGGAATATCTGTATGCCCTTGAACCATTTTATTTTTATTATAATCTGTTTCTCCATGTCGCGCTAAAATTATACGCATATGTTCTTCTCCTTTATTAAAAATAAGGGAGAAACTTATAGAAATTGATTTTTACTAAATCACAATCTCTAAGCCTCCCCTTGTTTTATCTATATATTAAATTTCTCTAATATGAACTCTTGTCCATCATAATGTACCACATTTAATGCAGTATTATTAATTAGTATATTAGACTCAGGATATAATCCTAATGTTCTTAAAAATACACGAATTAATGCACCATGACAAACCACTAAAATTGTATCGTCTTTATGATTTACGTATTTTTCATTAAAAAATGAACTAGCTCTCTCATAAACATCTTCATCTTTTTCTACCGACTCTAATCCTTGTTCAGCTTCAAGTGCAGAAAAATACTCATCAAATGTACTACCTTCGAAATCTCCAAAGAATTTTTCGATTAAACGTTCATCAGTAGTAATTTCTTTAGAAATATTTTGACTATTATTAGAGTTATCAAGCATAAGTCTAGCTGTTTCTACCGCCCTTTTCAAAGGGCTACTAAATGCATAATCGATATTGTGATCACTTAGCTTTTCTCCCGCAGAAGCCGCTTGATTTCTTCCAGTTTCATTTAATTCAATATCGCTATGACCTTGAATTAATCTATTTTTATTATAGTTTGTTTCACCATGTCTGACTAATAAAATTTTCATATCACTTACCTATTCAAAAATGAAATCCTCATCTTCAATTGATTCAACATTCATACTAACTACATATCCATCACCTTTAACACTAAAGAAGTCATGGTTCTTAGTATTTGTATTCATCGCATTTTCAATAATTGGGTTAATTTCTTTATCTTCGAAGTATCCAGGATATCCTAAGTTAGCTAAAGCACGGTTAGCATTATATTCAACATAGTCTTTTACTTCTTCATATAAACCAATTTCGCTATATATGTCTTTAGTGTATACTAATTCATTTTCATATAAATCTAATAATAGTTTATACATTTCTTTTTCAGCACGTTCTTGCTCTTCTTGAGTAAGAGTTTTAAAGATTTCTTGAGCATCAAAACCAGTAAAACTTCCATGGATAGTTTCATCTAATAAGATTTTACGAATAATTTCTCCAGATGTAGTTACCTTCCCTTGTCCTGCTAAATATAGAGGATAGAAGAATCCACTGTAGAAAATATAACTTTCTAAGAATACAGACGCTACACGAGCCATATATAAGTCATATGTTGGTACTTCTGGCTTAAATAATCTCATATAATAATCTTCGATTAATTTCGCTTTAAATTGAAGCTCTGGATTACTTGGAACCCACTCATCTAGTAAGTAGTCTGTTTCTTGTGAAGGAATTAATGATGTAAAGATAGTAGAATAACTTTTCGCGTGAATTTGCTCCATCATTCCCATAAAACTATAAACAGCTTGTTTTCTCATATCTTCAGTATGTAAAGATACAAGTGGCATACCTTTATCTCCTTGTTGAGTATCAAGACCAGTTAAACCAGCTAATACTTTTTTATAAGCTTCACGCTCTTTATCGTTTAAATCTTCATTCCAACTTTTAATATCTTTTGACACTTTAAACTCAGTATCAACCCAAAATTGTGCAATATTTTGACGCCAATACATAAAAGTTAAGTCATCTTGTTTATTCCAGTTTACAGCTTTCATAATTAGTAATTTTTCCTCTCTTTTCTATATAGAACAAGAAGTACATTCTTCTACTGAAAGTAGTTTGTTTCTTGTGTAATATAGTGATTTCAATCCTTTGTGATGTGCGTAAATATAATATCTTGCAAGTTCTCTTGTTGTTATATCAGAATTTACGAATAAAATCACAGAAATACCTTGGTCTACGTGTTCTTGAATAACCGACATTAAGTCAATAAGTTTCATTTGGTCCATAGTAAATGCAGATTTATAGAACCATTGAGTTTTTGGACTTAAGTATGGCATTGGATAGAATGTTTCAGCATTCCCGTAACTTCTACGCTCAATTTTATCAACAATTGGTAATACACTTGATGTTGAGTTTTGAACATATGAAATACTTTGAGTTGGTGCAATAGCCATTCTATATGCATGATATAACCCATTTTCTTTTACTCTATTTTTCAGACTTCTCCAGTCTTCTTTTGTTGGAATATAAATTCCTTCGAACAATGCTTTTACTTTTTCAGTTACAGGTAAGTAATCATTTTCAATATATTTAGTAAAGTAACTTCCATTATAATAATCTGATTTTTCAAAGTCTTTAAATGTTTCATTACGATCTTTAGCAATTTGCATTGAACGTTCTAATGTATAGTAGTTCATCATCATGAAGAAGACATTAGCAAAATCTTTTGCTTCTTCACTCTCATAAGCAATCAAGTTCTTAGCTAAATATCCATTAAGGTTCATCGCCCCTAATCCAACAGAGTGGAATTCATCATTGGCTTTTACTACACCAGGTGCATTTTTAATCTTAGTAGAATTACTTACAAATGTTAATGCATCCATACCCGAGTAAATAGATTCTTTAATTTTTTTGCTTTTCATTACATTAACAATATTTAATGATGCTAAGTTACAAGAAATGTCACGTTTAATAATATCTTCTTCACCATAATCTTTAATTACTGAAGTCTCTTGTAATTGGAAAATCTCTGTACATAGATTACTCATCTTAACTTGTCCAATTTCACGAAGTGCGTGATTTTTGTTCGCATTATCTTTGAACATTAGGTATGGATATCCTGATTGTAATTGTGTTTGAGCTATTAAATTAAGCATATCACGAGCATCAAATTTACGCTTTATAATATTTTCATTCGCTACAAATTCATCATAGTATTTAGCAATATCGATATCATCTAATACTAAGCCATATTCTTCATAGATTGAATGAGGTCCAAACATGTAGAAATCTTTATTCTCACGAGCTAAATCAAAGAATAACGATGGTACGATAATTCCTGTAGAAATCGTTGGAAGACGTAATTCTTCATCGGCATTAACCTTCTTAGTATCTAAGAATTCTAATACGTCATAGTGAAAAATATTTAAGTATACAGCTCCAGCTCCTGGACGTTGTCCAAGTTGATCAGCATATGCAAAACCTTGTTCTAAAGATTTAGCAACAGGAATAACACCCTTAGCTACCCCTTTAATACCTTTAATACTTTCACCACGTGCACGTAGTTTTGATAAGTTAATCGCAACTCCCCCTCCAATTTTTGAAAGTTGCTTAGCTGTTGAATCGATGTAGTTAATAGAGTTAAGCGAATCACCTACTTCTAATAAGAAACAAGATACTAACTCACCACGACGGCTTCTTCCTGAATTTAGGAATGTAGGTGTCGCAGGTTGTAATCTTTGCTCAAGCATCGCAATCATAAGCTCTTTCGCTAAAGCAACATCACCATCAGCTAAGTACATAGCTACGATAAATACGTGTTGGTTAAAGTTTTCTAAATATTGTTTTTTATCATTTGTTTTTAATGCATAGTCCTTATAGAACTTACTTGCTGCCATATAACTTTTAAATTCAAACTTGAAGTTCGCAGCTAATTCTAAACATTCTAAAATTTCATCTTCAATGTACTTATCAAAAATATTATAGTAGAAATTCTCCTCTACTAAATATCTAAGTCTCTTAATTTCAGAACTAAATTTTTTTGTGCGAAAGTCTACTTCACGAAGAAATTCTTCAATAGCTTCCACGTCTTTTTCTAATTTGAAAAATCCATTATCGCCTCTTTTTGTTACTTCATTATTTAGTTCAATATGATTAAATTTCTCCATTCTCTACACTCTCCAAATATATTTTTTTAAAATCACTTATATCTTTTTTATTGCCATGTAATTCGATTTTCATTAGTAGCGGAATATTATACTCACTGCTAATAATTTCAGCAGCATTGGCAAATCTTTCACCCCAATTTTTATTCCCACTACCAACAACACCTTTTAAATACTTATAGTTCTCTTTTAAAAACTTAGAGACCGCAACTGGTACTTCTCCAAAACCAAATGTCGGTGTTATTAAGATATAATCAAAATTAACATCGTAATCAATATCCTGTAAGTAAATTACATCTTCTTCGGGAATTTCACACATGTCTACAAATCTTTTACAATTTCCAGTCAATGAATAAACAATAATCTTCATTATTTCCTCACACCCCCATAAAAATATTTCCGAGGATTATTTCCCGGAAATTTATCGCATATACATATTATACACTCTATTTTTTATTTTTTCAATGATTAATTTCACTTTGAAAATCCATGAAAATATTTTTCAAAATTTCTATACTTATTTAATATTTCATTAGTTAATTTATTAACTTTTAGACAAAATTATAGTGAAAAATATTATAGTAAAAAAAAATACTTAAGAATTTTTCACTTGAAATTTTACAAAAAAGAACTCTGAACAAATAATATTGTTCAAAGTTCTCTTCTATAGAATAAATTAATTTATTCTATTGCATTTTCTTCTAGCAAATTCTGAAAAATGAAATTTATCCACTCTGTGACGACTCTCTGTATAGTGCAAGAAATCTGTTCCTTCTGTGTATACATCACTTCGCAATACTGCAATATGTTTGTGACCATTTAAATCGATATATGTAGAATCTTCTTCACTAATTGGCTCGATTTTAAAATCTTTATTACCATATGAAATCTTTATACCTAAATCATTTTCCAAATACTCATATAGTGATTCTTCCACACGATCTGTAGGTAATTCTCCAATTGCACTTTTTCTTATATAATCTTTATCTAATATTACTGCTTCTCCATCTACAAATCTCTGACGAACCAAGTAAATTAGTTTTTCATCACGTTTCACAAGTCCAAGGCGTACTAAAAAATCAGGAGCATCAACTTCCTCATTTACTAATACCTTAGTCGTTGCATCAACATCTTGAAATTGCCTGCGTTCTTTAAAACTTAAAAGTCCCGTTACTGGTAATCTATATCTATGAACATCAAGAACAATAGATCCCTTACCTTGAATTTTATGGATATATCCATTTTCTAATAATAATAACAATGCCTTTCTTATAGTTTCCCTAGAAACATCATATTCTCTTGCGAGTTCATTTTCACTTGGCAAAAGCGAGTTGGACCTATATTGCCTATTTTCTATTTTTTCTCTTAACTCTAAATAGATCTTAAAAAACTTATTCATGATTTCCCCCAAAATAAATAAATAACTATATGTATATATTTTAACATAAATCATATAAATATTAAATATTTTTTACTCAAAAACTTTTATAATTCTTATTTTTTTGTTAATTTCTGTAAATATGTAAACCAAAGCCAAGAAAAATCCCTTAACTTCACCACTCTTCATGTGGTATAATATTACACGGAGGTACTTTTATGAACAAATATTTGCGACAAACACTAATCGTTATTCAAAATTTTTCACTATTTATTAGTGCAATACTCGGTATAATATTTTACAATTGTTTTAATCTAAATTTTTATAAAAATTTCTATCTAAGAGAAAATTTAGCCCCTAGTATTAATACAACAGACGATGAATTAATAAATAATACAACCAATCTACTAGAATATCTTACTAACAAAGCCGAACTAAATACAACTTGGTTTTCTGAAAAAGATATCCTTCATATGAAAGATGTTAGAGTATTATATAATGTAAGTTTCAATCTTATGATATTCTTTATTATTATATTTATTCTTTCTACTATTCTAATAGCACTAGTATATAAGAATTACGCTATGTTTTATATCACAAAAACATTTAATAAAACATTATTAGCTTTTATTCTTTTAGTCATAGTATTAGCTGGTATTATTTCATACAATTTCACATCGTTTTGGATTAAATTCCATCAATTATTATTCACTAATGATCTTTGGTTATTAAGTCCAGAAGAATCCAATTTAATAAAAATGGTTCCTGAACAATTCTTTATAAGTCTAATTACAACGATAATTTTACATATACTGATTTTATTTGTATCATTTCTTGTAGTAAATAACATATTCAAGAAGAAGTTTAAAATAATTTCCACTTAAGCTGTAGTTTTAAAATTTTATTTATAAAGATTATGTGATATAATAAATTTTAGTTTAAAATAAATAAAATACGAAAGGATAAATTATGGCTCAAAATGATAAAAATGTTGTTACTGAAGATAAAGTAACATTTAGATTATGCGATGATTGTCTTGGTGTTAATCTTAAAACTTTAATCCCAAAATTGAAAAAGAAAGCACCTAATGCTGAATTTATCATAGGATGTCAGTCTTATTGTGGACCTGGAAGAACTCAAACCTTTACCCTTGTTAATAGTAGAATTTGTATTGCCGATACTGAAGTCGAACTAATGCCTTTAGTTGATGAAAAACTTAGAGATCGCATGAGTGCAGAAGATGAAGAAAAATACAGAAAACGTCTTGAGCGTCGTCTTGAGCGTACTTTTTACTTTATTATTCCTGAGAATACTACTATTAAAGTAGGAGAAAAGGTAGATTTAGGTAAAGAAGGAATAATTGCTCGTAAAGCTGGGCAATCTTATCTTGATGATCTTATTATCGAAGGCGAAGTAGATAATACTAAGCCAGGAATTTATGAACTAGTATATAGAGTAACAATAGATGATAAAGAACACAAGAGAAAAAGGCTTATCACTGTGATTGATGAAAACGTATAATCAACATTCATAAAATTAAAAAAATTAAACCTATAGGAAAATACAGAGTTGTATAGTCTTGTAGGTTTTTCTTTACTTTATTTTTAAAAATTAATACTGTTTTTATGAAAATAGCGTTTACTTTTTTTGTAAATGTGATATAATATAAGTAAAGAAATAGAAATCGGAGGTTCTGATCATGGAAAACAAATATTCTAAAATTTTAGTCGCAGTAGACGGTTCTAAACAAGCTGAGTGGGCATTTACAAATGCTGTAGCTATAGCATTAAGAAATGAGGATGCGGAATTATACATCGCTTCTGTTATTGATGCGACAATCGCAACTTCTGGTCTATCAGATCCATATATTTTTAACTCATTCTATAAACGTACTAAAGAATTAGTTGATAGTTATGTGGATTCTGCTAAAGAAGCTGGCCTAACTAAAGTATTCGGTATCGTTGAACAAGGTATTCCTAAAATTGTTCTTAGCGAAGACATCGTTGACGAAAAAGGTATTGACCTTGTAGTTTGTGGATCTTCAGGATTAACTGGATTCAAACGTATGCTTATGGGATCAGTTTCTGAAGGTATCGTTAGATATGCTAAATCTGACGTAATCGTTATTAAACAAAGTTCTATCCCTCAAGATTTTGAAGCGAAAATTGCTAAAAAATTCCAAGAAGAACAAGAAAAATAAGAATAAGTATCTCTAATATATTTAGATTAATATTTATTAATTTAAATTCATTTAAAATTTTTCCTTTTTTTTAAAGAAGTGACTCATGTTTATCATGAATCACTTCTTTCTTTTAATTACTCCTGAAATTTACAAATATGAAATAGGGAGTGACTCTACAAAACTAATTTCTGAGTCACCTCCTTATTTTTAATATATCTTTTTTACTTTTAAACTATTATAATTCAAAGCTGCAAGTTGGACAGAATTCGGTCCAAAGTACTTAGTATAATCATGAAGTTGTTGTTTGTCATCATAAATATAAACTCTATCACCTATTTGTTCTTCTTCAGCTATTTCAACAACTAAATGACTCATCATAGTTGAGTAAATATTTCTTTCTTTACCATTAATTATACAAGTTTTTCCTTTTAATCTATCTCTAAGTATCCCATCACCATAGCCAATATTAACAATTCCTACTTTTTTATTAGCATCAGCTATATAAGAATTACAATACCCTATGCATTCACCTTTATTCAAGGTTACTATATTAATTATTTCACCGTAAACAGTAATTGGATTCTTAATAACTAAATTTTTTAAAGTAACTGGATTTTCCTTCACATCATAAGGCATAGCTCCATAAAGAATAATCCCTAGTCTCTGATGTGTTGTTTTGTCGAAAGCACCATCACGTAAAAATGAAGCACTATTTTGCAAATGAACTACTTCAAAATTATAAACTTTCTGCGCCTCAGCAAGAACTGCTAGCACCAATTCTTTTTCTTTTTCATAGAAACCATCAAACTCATCCGCAAATGAAAAATGAGACCAAAATCCTTTTAATTTTAGATGATTTTCTTTACAGAAACCTATGATTTCAAGTACTTCTTCCAGATTTTTCGCTCCAGCTCGTCTCATACTTCCAGCGAATTCCAACTGCAACGTTAAATCTTTCAGTCTTTCAATATTTTCTTTTAAATATTCAAGACTCGCTATATTTATCTCGATATTGTATTCTCTTGCTAATGCAAAGTCATAAGTTGGATTTAAAAGAAAGATATTAGCATCTTTTCCTAATGTTTCTCTTATTACTTTACACTCTTCCTCTTTTGTCGTAGCAAAATAATTAATTCCTACTTCTGAGTATAATTTTACACATTCTCTTAAATCTAAATTGTACGCATTATTTTTAACTACGGCTATAATATCCTGTGCTTGTTCTTTTAAATTTATTGCATTTTGTCGTATATTATTGTAATTTAACTCAATTGTTGCCATAAAGATCCTTTCTCAATTAAACGGGAGTGACTCAAAAATCGCGATTTTTAAATCACTCCCGTTTATCTCACTAAAAAATCAAAAAATTACTTATTATAATATTTCAATATTCCAAGGTAATATTGAACCCCTACTTTTAGTATTTTTTCATCAAAGTTGAAAGTTGGTGTATGTAATCCCGAAACATAGTTTTTCTCTTCGTTTCTTAAACCTAAAAAGCTATAGTTTATAGGAGAAAGTCTACTAAAGAATGAGAAATCTTCTCCATATAGATAAGCTTCTTCTAATTCAATATAGTCAATACTTTCTTTTTCTATGACTTCTTTAATTACTTGATATGGAACCTCATCGTTAATTACCGCTGGATATCCTTCAGCAAAATCAACACGAATACTTGCTCCAGTAAGATGCTCAAGTCCTACATGCGTATTTTCAATCGCAGCTTTGATTGTCGCCAAATCTTCCATACTGTATGTTCTAATCGTTCCTTCCAAATATGCATTCTCAGCAACGACATTCATCGCATCCCCACCGTACATTTTACCGATATGAATAATATTGGTATTGCGTGCTTTAGTATGTAATGCATTAAGCTTTAACATCTCTTGGAAGAACATTGTAGCCACGTTAAGAGCATCGATTCCAGTATTTTTTAAACCAACGTGAGCTGCACGCCCTTTGATATAAATTCTATATTCATTAGCACTAGCCATAATTTCTTTTGGTTTAGAAACTATATGCCCTTCAGGATAATCCGGATTCATATGCAGGGCATAACTTGCTAAAATGTTATATGGTGTAAAATCAAAATCATTGATTAATAAATTTCCACCTCCAAAAGTTTCTTCCGCAGGTTGAAATACAAAGATACTATTTACCTTAGTATCGTTACTCTTATAATAATCAGCCGCTTCTATAACACTTCCTAAAAGCATAGTCGTGTGTCCATCATGTCCGCAAGCATGCATTACTCCATCATTTTTTGATTTAAAATCAACATCATTTTCCTCTGAAATAGGAAGTGCGTCAATATCAGCTCTAAATAATATCGTATCCTTAGTTTCTAAGCTTGCTTTAAAAATCACTACTAACCCTGTCTCAAGAGTTTCTTGATATTCTATACCGTATTCTTTTAAGATACTAGCGATAAATTCTTTAGTTTTATGCTCTTCCAATGATAACTCTGGATTTTGGTGCAGATGTCTACGCCATGATGTTAAATTCTCTTCAGTAATTACTTTCATCTTCTCTTCCTACTTTATTATAAGTTTCTTAATTCTGCAATAATGTCTACTTTTTCTTCTGCAACTTCACTACGCGTTTTAATTACTCGTGCCGGTACTCCCGCTACAACATCACCACTAGCTACATCTTTTGTTACTACACTTCCAGCTGCAACAACGGCATTATCTCCGATTTGTACACCTTCTAATACTACCGCATTAGCACCGATAAGAACATTGTTCCCTACACGTACTGGTGTTGCGTTAGCTGGTTCAATAACACCTGATAATACAGATCCAGCACCAACATGAGAATTTTCTCCAACTTCAGCACGTCCACCTAAAATAGCATTCATATCGATCATAGTATTTTTACCAATTTTAGCCCCGATATTAATAACAGCACCCATCATAATAACCGCGTTATCACCGATACTAACGTGTTCACGAATTGAACAACCTGGTTCGATACGAGCGTTAAACTGAGTTAAATCGATCATAGGTACACCACTATTGCGACGATCATTTTCTACGCGGTGATTTACTACCACAGCTTTATTAGCTTCGTAAAATTCCACCCAATCAGCGAAGTCCGCAAAAATAACTCTTGAATTCCCTTCACCATAAACTTCTAAAGTTTCTGGAAATTTTACTTCAGCATTAAAATTAACGTAAACTTTAACCGGTGTTTTCTTTTTAGATGTTGCTATAAATTTAATAATCTCTTCTGTTGATTTCATTTCTTTCTCCTATTATCTATATGATTTTTTTCTATTTTATATTTAATTTTTACATATGTCAATCTAACTTTATTATAGTATTTTTAATTTAAGTGGTATACCGACCACTCCACTTATAAATATTTTTATAAGCTTCACAGGGGCGACACAATAAAACATCTTATAGTATTCCTTGAATCGCTTCTGACTTTATTATTCTATACCTAGTACATCCTTCATAGAATATAATCTAGGTTCTTCTACACTGTTAAGCCATTGTGCTGCTGTAACAGATCCTTTGGCGAACATTTTTTTACTTAGAGCTGTATGTTTAATCTCGATTACCTCATCTTCTCCAGCAAAAATCACTTCATGTTCTCCTACTATAGTTCCACCACGAACTGCATGAATTCCAATCTCTTTTTCTTGGCGTTTCATGTCTCCATGACGACCATAGACTCTATTATAATCTTCTACGTCTTTAACCGCATCCACTAACATTTTAGCAGTTCCACTAGGTGCATCTACTTTTTTATTATGGTGTTTTTCAATAACTTCGATATCATATCCTAGTAAAAGTTCACTAGCTTTTTTTACTAATTCTACTAAGACATTTACTCCTAAGCTATAATTTCCAGCATAAACTACACCTACTTGTTTAGCTAATTCATCGATTAATTCTAATTCTTCTGCAGTATGACCAGTTGTCGCTATTACAACCTTCGTTGCAGTACGTTTAGCATACTCCACTAGTTCAGCAGTTCCAGCGTGATGAGAAAAATCAATAATCACATCAGCCACCTTTTCTAAACTTTCATATGAAGTATAAGTCGGAAATTTTTCTTCTAGTAATTCACGACCTACACCTGCAACAATTTCTAAATCAGTACTGTCTTGAATATAGTTTTTTAGAACTTGTCCCATAGTTCCATTATAACCACTTAATAAAACTCTCATTTTTACTCTCCTTGTAATGAATTAAGTCTTGCAATCTCTTGCTCTAATCTTGTCGCTAACGTTGGTGCAACATGTGTCATCGGTAGACGGTAGTGACAAGCAGATTTTCCGATTAATTCTACACATTTTTTAACTGGCATTGGATTTGGCTCAGCGAATAACATGTGGATGAAGTTTAAATATTTAAACTGAAGAGCGAAAGCTTTATCTACTTGTCTTTCTAAAGCATATTTACACATTAAGTGTGTCGCTTTTGGATAAACGTTAGCCAAAACAGAAATTGTTCCTTTACCACCCGCTAAAATAATCGGTACGTTAATATCATCATTCCCAGAGTAAATATCGATGTTATCTCCTACTAAGTTTCTAACTGCTAAAGTATGAGCAATATCCCCTACGGCATCTTTATATGCCACAATATTTTTGTGCTGAGATAAGTGTAAAATAGTCTCAGGCGCCATAACTTGCCCAGTTCTTCCTGGTACATTATAAAGTACGATTGGTAAATCAACACTATTAGCAATTGCTTCGAAGTGCTCGATTAAACCTTGTTGGCTAGTTTTGATGTAGTAAGGAGTTACTACTAATAATGCATCCGGTCCTAGTTTTTCAATTTCTTGGCTTAATCTAATTGAGTGAGCTGTATCGTTAACCCCACTACCTGCGATAACCGGTACACGTCCTGCCACTCTATCAATCGCAAATTTAATAACCGCTACTTGTTCATCATCAGGCATTGTTGAGCTTTCCCCTGTAGTTCCAGCTACGATAATCGCATCTGTACCTTCACTAATTTGGAATTCAATTAACTCTCCAAATGTCTCGTAATCTACACTTCCATCCTCGAAAAATGGTGTTACTATTGCTACTCCGCTTCCTGTATAAATTGTCATAATCTTGTTCTCCTTGTGTCTCTTTTATTTTGTTATATTTTTAATTTTATTTTGTATTTTTTGAAATTATATATCTTGTCTAATTAAATCTTCTAAAGTCTCACCTTTTACTACTAGGCGACTAGTTCCATCTTTTACAAATACTACTGGTAATTTCGGTAATCTGTTGTAGTTACTACTCATACTATAGTTATACGCCCCTGTTGATGATACTAATAATAAATCACCTTGCTCAGCTTTAGGTAAATTTGCATCCATTACTAGCATGTCTCCAGACTCACAGCATTTACCAGCTACTGTATAAGTTGTATCTGCTTCTTCATTCATCTTGTTAACTAACATCGCCTCGTATTTTGCTTTATATAATGCATAACGAGGATTATCTGCCATACCTCCATCAACGAACACATATTCACGACCAGCAAAAGTCTTCTTAACTCCACCAACGCTATATAATGTACTACCAGCGTTACATGTTAAACTCCTACCAGGTTCAATGACTACCTTAGTTAAATCTAAGCCGAAATTATCACTTTCACGTTCAACCACTTCGATATACTCTCTTAAAAACTCAGCAAGTTCAAAAGGTCTATCTTCATCAGTATAATAAACTCCGAAACCTCCACCTAGGTTAAGAACACTTATAGTTAAACCTAATCTTTCTTGAACTTTTTTCGTAAATTCCATAACCACTTTTACAGCTTCGAAAAATGAAGTTTTTTCAAAAATTTGTGATCCGATGTGTGAGTGGAATCCTACGAAGTTAAGATTACTTTGATTATTAATATCTGCGATTAAATCATAAATTGTTTCATCATATACTGAATAACCGAATTTCGAATCATCTTTTGCAGTTTTGATGTATTCGTGAGTATGCGCATCGATACCTGTATTAATTCTTAGAAGTACATCTACAGTATTCCCACTCTCTCTTACGATTTCATTAATCATTTCATATTCATAGTCATTATCTATGACGATAGTTCCTACACCAACTTCTAATGCATATTGTAGTTCCTCACGAGTTTTATTATTTCCGTGGAAATAAGCTCGTCTCATATCATATCCAGCTTTATATGCTGTGTGAATTTCACCAAGTGAAACCACATCTACACCTAAACCTTCTCTACTCGCAATTCTTAATACCTCTAAACAGCTAAAAGCTTTCGATGCGTAAAGAACTTCTGTATTGAACTTTGAACTTCTAAAATTATTAATAAAAGTTCTACATTGGTTCACTAACATATTTTCATCATAAACATAAAGCGGTGTACCGTATTGAGCTTTTAATTCACTTACTCCAACACCCGAAATATTCAGTTCACCATTTTCTATCGTCATACCATCAAATAATCTCATTATCTTCTCCTTCAAATAAGTTATAAAAAATAGACTACAAGAACAAAAGGTCCTTGTAGTCTAGCTTATAATTCTATCCTATTCCTCTTGCCCTTATTATAAAAAGCTCACCATGAAGAAAATGGGCATTTTCTAATGACAGTGTTATGCCTATTCGACATAACCCCAGTGAATTTAATCACTTCGGCGATGCTACCTTTTAAATTAGTCATCGCGGCCTCTTTTTATAATACTTATCTATTTGCATTGTATAAATAATATCACGGTTTAAACTTATTGTCAATAGTTTTCAGAAAATTTTTATAATACCCTATTTTTGAACCATGTATATGCACAATTAATAATAGTTGTAATTAACTTTTAAAACAACTATAATATACACATATTAAAAAAACAGCAAACTTCACTGCTTCTTGCTAAAATAACAAAAGGAAGATAAAATATGATTGACTTCACAAAAAACGACGACTTAAATAAAATTATTAGTGACAATGACATAGCGATTATTCAATACGGAACAACCACATGTATGCCATGTCACTCAATAAAAAACAGAATTACTACGTGGCAAGAAGATCACAAAGATATTCTAGCATACTATATTTCACTAGAAGAAAATATGGAAATCGCTGCTCAACGAGGTATTCTCTCAGCACCAACTGTAGAAGTATATATCGAAGGAAGACTATCTATTCAAAAAAGTGGCTACTTCAGCCTAGATGAAATCCTAGAAAAAGTAAGTAATGTGAGTGAACAGATGAAATAAAAAAAGAAAGATAAAAAATCACCGAGCTCCTACGGAATGCGGGACTGCTTATCTGTTATCATTGTACTATGAGTCAAATAAAATAGTAACACAAAAAAGAGATGTCGACCCTCCTCCAAAAAATAACAACGGGGGAGGAGGATAGACATCTCTTATTACTTTCATTATATTATAAAAATCTATAATGTACAATATTATAAGATATAGTAAAATTATTACTGTTAATTCCCAAAGTAAATTCCAGTTCAAATAAAAAATAAAAAACTAGAATTTAACCTGAAACTAGTTTTTAAATGGAAGGGAGTGACTCAAAAATCGGGATTTCGGAGAAACAAGACTTTGTCGAGTCGCTTTCCGCAGTGATTTATTAGATATCTAAAAAGCTTTTATAAAACGAATTTAAGTATCAATAAGCCTCTGCATCTATGAACTCTAATATGAACTTTATTAAATTTTAAAATTTTGGCTTCCGTCTCATATTTATTATAGAGCATATTTATTTCAAAAAGGAATTACGAGTTTAAAACCCATAATTCCTTTTATTTCTCTCAAATCCAAGATTCCTTATATTCTTATATACTTATAAATCTTTAAAATTAAACTGATTTAATTTTTCAATTTCAGCTTGATTTTTCTGATTGTAAATATTAACAAATTCATGATAATGCTCGAAAAGACTATCGGCATATATACGTTTAGCACTGATGCCCCTACTTCTTGACCTTCTATTAATTTATAATATATCCCTATGAATAATACTCCTAATGCAAGTGCATTTATTAATAGTGGTGAAAGCCATAATCTCTTGAATGCTATATTTAAAATATGTGTGATAAACCACGATCCTAATATATACCATTTACTATAGGTATACCAATATGCCAATAAAACTATTATACTCATTATCTCAACTCACTTAAAAATCTTGTCGCAATTTCTTGCGGTCTAGTTATTGCTCCACCTACTACTATGCAATGCGCTCCCGCTTCAAACGCTTGTTTTGCTTGTTGTGGAGTATGGATTTTCCCTTCTGCAATAACTGGAACTTTTACATTTTCTACGATTTCTTTTACTAAACCTGGATTGAATTGTTTTGAATCTGCTGTGTACGGCGTATAACCATTCATAGTAGTTCCTACAAAATCAACTCCTGCTTTTTCAGCTTCAATCGCTTCTTCTAAATTAGAAATATCTGCCATCAATAATACATTTGGATATTTTTCTTTAATTTCTCTTACGAATTCGCTTGGAGTTTTACCGTCTCCACGTTCTCTATTCGTACAATCCAATGCTATTATATCAGATCCAGCTTTAACTAATTTATCAACTTCATCCATTGTTGCAGTTATATATGAAGCATATCCTTCATATGATTTTTTTATTATACCAATTACTGGTAAATTCGTTTGTTCTTTAATCTGTTTAATATCTAAAACACCTTGAGCTCTAATAGCCCTTACTCCTGCATTCTTAACGGCTTGGGCCATTAGACACATTACTCCACCTTCTTCTTTATATAAGGCTTCTCCTGGTAATGCTTGACAAGAAACTATCATTTCTCCTTTTAGATATTCTATTAATTGTTGTTTATCCATAAGATTATCCTTTCACCGCTCCTAAAGTAACACCTTGAGTAAAGTAATTTTGGAAACAAATGAACACGATTATCATCGGTAATGATGCTAATGATGCCCCTGCCATTAGTAATCCATAGTCATTAGAGAACTCCTGCCCTTGTGCCAACGCTGCTAACCCTAAAGGTAATGTAGACATGTCTGGTGTATTAGAGAAGATTAATTGTGAGAAATAATCGTTCCAACTTGCGATAAATGTAAAGATCGCTAATGCACCGATACCAGGTTTAATGATTGGTAACGCGATATTCATAAATGTTCTTACTTCACCACAACCATCAATTCTTGCTGATTCAAGTAATTCTGTTGGAATTGCTTGCGAGAACTGTCTCATTAAGAATACTCCAAACGGCCAACCTACTGCTGGTAGAATTAACGCATAGTATGTATTCATTAAGTTAAATTCAGTAATTAAGTTTAATAAAGGTATTAAAATTACTTGTTTTGGTAATGCCATTGCTGCCACAAACACCATAAATATTATCTTAACACCTGGGAAATTTTTCTTAGCTAATGCATACCCTGCTAATGCTGATGTTGCACAAACTAAAAATGTTGTCATTACCGAAATAAATACTGAGTTAAAGAACCATCTTAAAGTGTTCGATGTGAATAACTTCTCGTAGTTTTCCAATGTTGGAGTCGATGGCCACCACTCTGGTGGAATTGTTATCGCTACATCTTGTAATTTAAATGATCCTGATGCAATCCAATAAAATGGAAAAATAAAGAATATAGTTAACCCAAGTAATATTATCATTGATACTATTTTAAAAATACTTATATTTTTCATTCTAAATCCTCCTAATCATTATCTGTAGATAGGAACTTGAATTGTAAGATCGAAATTATTCCGATAATTACAGCAAGGATAATACCCATCGCACTAGCTACACCATGATTTCCGTTTTTAATTGCTGCTTCATAAACTAGATACATAATTGTACTTGTTCCGTAGTTCGGTCCCCCTGCAGTTAATAACTGGATTAGAGCAAAAATTTGGAACGAGTTGATTGTTGTCACAACTACAATATATAATGTTGTTGGTTTAATCAGCGGCCAAGTAATTTTTGTGAATACTTGCCATTTGGTTGCTCCATCTATCTCTGAAGCTTCTAATAATTCTTTTGGCACGTTACCTAAAGCAGCAACATAAAGAATTATCGGTTGACCTAATGAAGTAGTAATCAAAATCGTAATAATAGCATATAATGCTGTACTTGGATTTCCTAACCAGTCAACATTTTCACTAATTAAGTGCATTGACTTAAATACATAATTCAAAATTCCATATTCTGGATGATAAATCCAAGCCCAAACTACAGTAACAGACACTACAGAAGAAATCGCTGGAATGTAGAATACACCACGGAAGAATGATCTTACTACTGCACTCTTATTGTAAATCGTTACTGCAACAAATATAGATACTAATACTACTATAGGTACTGCAACCACTGTCACAATAATCGTATTAATAAGTGATTTCATGAATGGTTCGTGAATTGTTGCTCCACTTCCACTGAACATTAAATCAGAATAGTGTTTAAGCCCGACGAATACTGGATTCTTTTTAGCAAAACTATATAATGATAACTGCAGTCCACGTAACATTGGGACTAAAACAAATGTTATGAAAAATAAACTAACTGGCAAAATAAATAGATATGCACTAAAGTCTATTTTTCTTCTTTTCTTAGTAGTTTTCATAGAACCTCCTAAAAAGTTTATTTTTTATCTAAAAAAGGGAGTGACTCAAAAATCATGATTTCGGAGAAACAAGATTTTGTCGAGTCACCCCCGCACAGTTTATTAGATAACTAAAAAACTTTTATAAAGCGAATTTAGCTATCAATAAACCACTGCGTCTATGAGTTCTCATATGAACTTTGTTAAATTTCAGGACTTTTGGGTCAGCCCCTTCATACGTCAAATTACAATGCTTCTTTTATTGTTTTATTTGCATCTTCAACAAATTTATCTAATCCTTCTTTAGGTGTAGTTTTTCCATTTAATACACCTTGAACCATGTTGAACCATAGCGGTCTCATTTTTGCAAATCCTGGAATTGTGTTATAGTATGGAGCGTATTGTCCAGTTAATCCTTCAGCAAATTTAAGTTCTTCTGAATCATATAATCCTGTTTCACCTTTTTTAGCTGAGAAGTTACCAGATGCTAATAGAGTACGTTTACCCCAATCTTTATCATTAACCATAAAGTCAACGAATTTTTTAGCTGCTGCTGCTTTATCTGCATCACCATTATCAAAGATGGCTGGTCCTGCAACTAGATAATCGTATTTAGCTTTTCCTCCATTGTTAGGGAATGGTAAGAATTTGTAGTTAAATCCAGATGCGTGTGAAGCTGCGATACCAGGAGAGAATAAGATTGTAGTTGCTGCACGTCCTGATTTGAATGCTTCAAGAGCATCTTTAGCTTCTAAAGCTACACCTTGTCCTAATAAACCATCATCGTAAGCTTTTTTAACCCACTCTAATCCTTTAACACCATTTGCATCATTAATAGTGTATTTGCTGATTGCATCATCTGTAATCCAAGAATTGTATAAGTTTGCTACAAATGCTCTTGGTCCTTGGTCTCCTGCTTGTGATTTAGTGTAGAATAAAGCTGGAGTAATACTTGAGTCTTTTTGTTTAACTGCTTTTAAGAATTTTTCATATTCTTCAACAGTCCAGCTTCTATCTTGTTTATTAAGCGGTAGAAGGTCTGTTACACCTAATTTATCAGTTAAGTCTTTGTTAACTCCCATTAAGAATGGTGCTACCCCTTGTGGATACATATAAAGTTTATCTTTGTAACTAGACGCCTTAACTGCTGCATCAGTTAATTTTGATTTATCAACATCATCTAATGGAACCAATAAATCTTTAGCTGCCCAAGCAATTACACGTCCTGGTGCATCATAAATTACATCTGGAGCTGTTTTCGATTGAATAGCTGTTTCAATTTTAGCTGGTCCATCTGTAAATTCTATTTTTTGGTAGTTAACTTTGATATTTGGATTCTTTGCTTCAAACGCTTTGATTAACGCTGCATCAAAATCCTCAGTTTTTTTGAATTCTTTATCTTTTGTAAATTGTGGGAAATCCCAATAAGTAATTTCTACTTTTTTATTCGGGTCTGCTTGTTTTTGTTCTTTTTTACCACCCACACATCCTGTAAGCACAAGTGCTGTAGTTGCTGCTACAGCAAGCAGTTTATTTAATTTTCTCATAATATGAGCCTCCTTATTTTGTTATGTTTTTTAAAAATTTGACGTCTTATTTAAATTATTCCAAGATACTAAGTTCTGTATCTACATCGAAGAAATGAGCTCTATTCATATCTAAAGCAAATGTTAACTCATCTCCCATTTTAATATTTTGTCTTGAGTGTACAATAGCTTTGATATTTTCACCGTTTAAATCTGTGTGTACTATATACTCAGAACCTAATAACTCTGCAACAATTACTTTCGAAGTGATTTTAGCATGTGAATATGTCTCTAGTACAAGTGGATCATTAGATATATTCTCCGGTCTAATTCCTAGAACTACTTCTTTACCTTCATATCCTAGTTCTTTCAATTTATCATAGTAACCTACCGGAATTTCTATTTCTCCTCCATCTTTAGTTACAAAATTACCTTCGGCAACTCTACCTCTCATGAAGTTCATTGTAGGCGCTCCGATAAATCCTGCTACGAATAGATTTTCTGGATGATCATAAATCTCTTTAGGACTTCCAACTTGTTGAACAACACCTTTTTTCATTACTACAATTCTATCAGCCATTGTCATTGCCTCAGTTTGGTCATGCGTTACATAAATCGTAGTAGCTCCTAATGTATTATGAATTTTAATAATTTCCGCCCTCATGTTACTTCTTAACTTAGCGTCTAAATTAGATAACGGTTCATCCATAAGGAATACCTTAGGACTCCTTACGATAGCTCTTCCTAGCGCAACCCTCTGACGTTGTCCTCCAGAAAGTGCTTTTGGTTTTCGATCTAAAAGCTCTTCTAATCCAAGAATTTTCGCAGCTTCCTCTACTTTTGCTTTAATCTCTTCTTTAGGAACTTTTCTTAATTTTAGAGCAAATGCCATGTTATCAAAAACTGTCATATGTGGGTATAAAGCATAACTTTGGAATACCATAGCGATATCTCTATCTTTAGGTTCAACATCGTTAACTAATTTATCCCCAATATAAAACTCACCCTCTGTTATATCCTCTAAACCTGCAATCATCCTAAGAGTAGTAGATTTCCCGCATCCAGATGGTCCAACAAACACAACGAATTCCTTGTCGGCTACTTCTAAATTAAAATCTGTTACCGCACAAAAGCCATTATCATATTTTTTATAAATATTTTTTAATGATAAACTTGCCATATTAGCCTCCTATAAACTTAATATTTATCTTTTCATCAAAATAGTATCATATATGAAACCGTTTGTAAAGATATATATTTTATAATTTAATGTTGCAACTGTATCTGAATACCATTATTTTTATATTTAATTTAAACAATAACCAAACGTTTATGTATAATTTTCAGTCTATATATCAACAAAAAAAACATTTTATATATAAAATCGAACATTATTTTCTGTATAAATATATTTTATTTAATCCTTCATTCTCATAATAAATTCAACACATTAACTCTTTTATAATTTTTATTACCTATTTAAAGTATTTACATTTACCTATTTTCATACTAAAATTACCTTTTACTTTAATAATATGTAGTGTAATCGTTTTACATATTTAGAATTGAATATTGATTCTATGTTTAAATAACTCCGGCCCATTAATTCTAATGTTTAAAAACATTAATATTTTAATCAATTTTCTCTAGTATAAGTATAATTTTTCAAGACAAAAAAGAGGCAAGAGCCTTTGACTCTTACCTCTTTTATAAATATTCTAATTAGCGTTTGATGTTGTAGAATGCAAGTTCACCTGGATATACAGCTGTTGCATCTAATTCATCTTCAATACGTAATAATTGGTTGTATTTAGCAATACGGTCTGTACGGCTAAGAGAACCTGTTTTGATTTGTCCAGCGTTAGTAGCAACTGCGATGTCTGAGATTGTTGAATCTTCAGTTTCTCCAGAACGGTGAGAAATAACAGCTGTGTAACGAGCACGTTTAGCCATTTCAATAGCGTTTAGAGTTTCAGTTAAAGTACCGATTTGGTTAACTTTAATTAGGATTGAGTTACCTACACCTTGAGCGATACCTTGTGATAATTTCTTAGTATTTGTTACGAATAAATCGTCCCCTACTAATTGTACACGGTCACCGATACGGTCTGTAAGTAATTTCCATCCTTCCCAGTCGTTTTCATCCATACCATCTTCGATAGTGATGATTGGGTATTTGTTTACTAATTCTTCTAAGTAATCAACTTGTTGTTCTGAAGTACGAACTGCTCCACCTTCACCTTCGAATTTAGCGTAGTTGTACACTCCATTTTCGTAGAATTCAGATGATGCACAGTCGAATCCTAAGAATACATCTTTACCTGGCTCTAATCCAGCAGCTTTGATTGCAGCTAAGATAGTTTCAACTGCATCTTCAGTTCCTTCGAATGTTGGAGCGAATCCACCTTCGTCACCTACTGCAGTAGATAAACCACGGTTGTGTAATAATTTAGCTAAGTTGTGGAATACTTCAGCTCCCCAACGTAAAGCTTCTTTAAATGTAGGTGCTCCTACTGGTAGGATCATGAACTCTTGGAATGCGATTGGAGCATCTGAGTGAGATCCACCGTTTACGATGTTCATCATTGGAGTTGGTAATTCTTTAGAGTTTGTTCCTCCTAAGTATCTGTATAGAGGTACTCCTAAAGAATCAGCTGCAGCATGTGCTACTGCTAAAGATACACCTAAAATAGCGTTAGCTCCTAGACGTCCTTTGTTTTCAGTTCCATCTAATTCAATCATAGCGTAGTCAATTCCAACTTGATCAAATACGTCGAATTTACCTTCTAATAATGGTGCAATTTCTTCATTAACGTTAGTTACAGCTTTAGTTACACCTTTACCTAAGTAACGACCTTTGTCTCCATCACGTAATTCAACTGCTTCATATTGTCCAGTTGATGCTCCTGATGGTACTAGTGCGCGTCCAAACGCTCCTGATTCAGTTGTTACTTCAACTTCTACAGTTGGGTTACCACGTGAATCTAAAACTTCTCTTGCATATACTTCTGCGATAATATCAAATGTTTTTGCTAACATTAATTTTCTCCTTGTTGTTTAATTTATATTTCTATTATACTACAATTTTAAAAAAATTGCTAAATCTAATCTAATTTTCCGCCTTCTAAAAGAGCTAAGAATGATTCTGGTTGTAAAGCAGCTCCACCTACTAATGCTCCATCTACGTCTGGGCATGATAAGTATTCTTTTACGTTTTCAGGTTTAACTGAACCACCGTATTGAATACGAACTTTTTCAGCAACTTCTTTACCATATAGTCCTTCAACTACATCACGAACAGCTTTACACATTTTTTGTGCATCTTCTTTAGTAGCTGATTTCCCTGTTCCGATAGCCCAAATTGGTTCATAAGCGATAACTGATGATGCTACTTGTTCAGCTGTTAAATCAGCTAAAGCTCCTTTCACTTGAGCCCCTACGAACTCAGCAGCTTTTCCTGCTTCGTATGTTTCAAGTGTTTCACCACAGCAGATGATTGGTAATAATCCATTCGCAAAAATAGCTTTTGCTTTTTTGTTAATATCTTCATCTGTTTCGTGGAAATATTCACGGCGCTCTGAGTGACCGATTACTACATAATTAACTCCCATTTCAGCTAATACTTTTGGTGAAGTTTCACCAGTATAAGCTCCTGAATTTTCAAAGTAACAGTTTTGAGCTGCAACTTTTAATCCTGTTCCTTCAGCAGCGCTAAGTAATGCACTTAAGTCCACAGCTGGAGCTGCAATACCTGCTTCAACTTTATCTGCTGATGGTAATTTCCCAGCGATTGCTTCAACGAATGCTTTTGTTTCTTCTGGGTTTTTGTTCATTTTCCAGTTTCCTGCGATAAATGGTAATCTTGACATAATGTTACTCTCCTTGAGTTTTAAAATTATTTATTTGATAATGAATCAATTCCTGGTAATACTTTTCCTTCTAGGTATTCTAGAGAAGCTCCCCCACCTGTAGAGATGTGTGAGAATTTTTCTGCATATCCTAAAGAAATAGCTGCTGTCGCACTATCTCCACCACCGATAATAGTAGTAGCACCTTCTAAGTGAGCGATAGCTTCACATACACCAATTGTACCTTTTGCAAAGTTTGGCATTTCGAACACACCCATTGGCCCGTTCCAAATTACAGTTTTTGCTCCCTCAAGAGTATTTTTGAATAATTCAACAGTTTTAGGACCGATATCTAATCCTTCTTCATCAGGTTGAATATCACCTTCAGCAACACGGCTAGGTGCATCATTTGAGAACTCTTTAGCTACAACTGTATCAATTGGTAATACTAATTTATCACCAGCTTTTGCCATAAGTTCACGAGCGTATTCAACTTTATCATCTTCACAAAGTGAAATTCCGATTTCTTTACCTTGTGCTTTCATGAAAGTATAAGCCATACCTCCACCGATGATTACTTTATCAGCTTTATCTAATAAGTTTTCAATTACTGCAATTTTATCAGAAACTTTTGCTCCACCTAAGATTGCAACAAGTGGTCTTTCTGGGTTATCAACTGCTCCACCAATAAATTTAATTTCTTTATCTACTAGGAATCCAGAAGCAGAGTTTCCTTCACCAATGTTAGATGCAATACCTACGTTTGAAGCATGAGCACGGTGAGCTGTACCGAATGCATCGTTTACATATACATCACCTAAAGAAGCCCAATATTTAGCAAGTTCTGGATCATTTTTAGATTCTTTTTTACCATCTACATCTTCGAAACGAGTGTTTTCGAACATTAAGATTTCACCTTCATTTAATCCTTTAACCGCTGCTTCTAATTCAGCTCCGCGAGTTTCAGCTACGAATTTCACTTCTTTACCTAATAATTCTGATAATCTTTTAGCAACTGGTGCTAAACTTTTTGAAGCTTTATCAGCTTCTTCTTTAACACGTCCTAAGTGAGAGAACGCCACTACTTTAGCTCCTTGATTTAAAGCATACTCAATAGTTGGTAATGCTGCAGTAATACGATTATCGTTTGTAATTACACCATCTTTTAAAGGCACGTTGAAGTCAACACGCATTAAGACAGTTTTTCCTTGTAAGTTACCTAAGTCTTTAATAGATTTCTTCATGGAAAGCTCCTTTTAAATATTTTTGGAATATATGAGACAAGATATAAGTCAAAATCAACTTATATCTTATCTACTCTTATTTATTACCTAATTAGATTATTTGATTAATCCTGCAAAGTATTTTAATGTTCTTACTAATTGAGCAGTGTAAGACATTTCGTTGTCGTACCAAGATACAACTTTAACTAATTGTTTGTCACCAACTGTGATAACTTTTGTTTGAGTTGCATCGAATAATGATCCGTAAGAAATTCCTACGATATCAGAAGATACGATTGGGTCTACGTTGTAACCGAATGATTCGTTAGCAGCAGCTTCCATAGCAGCGTTAACTTCTTCAGCTGTAACAGTTTTTTCTACAACTGCTACTAATTCAGTTAATGATCCTGTTGGTACAGGTACACGTTGAGCAGCTCCATCTAATTTACCGCTTAATTCTGGAATTACTAATCCGATTGCTTTAGCAGCACCAGTTGTGTTAGGTACGATATTAGCAGCTGCAGCACGAGCACGACGTAAGTCTCCTTTAGGGTGTGGAGCGTCTAGTGTATTTTGGTCCCCAGTGTATCCGTGGATAGTTGTCATTAATCCTTCTACAACTGTGAATTTGTCGTTTAACACTTTAGCCATTGGAGCTAAACAGTTAGTAGTACATGAAGCACCAGAGATAACTGTTTCAGATCCATCTAAGATTTCGTGGTTTACGTTGTAAACTACAGTTTTAACGTCGTTTCCACCTGGAGCAGAAATTACAACTTTTTTAGCTCCTGCTTTAACGTGAGCTTCTGCTTTTTCTTTAGAAGTGAAGAAACCAGTACATTCTAATACTACATCTACTCCTAATTCTCCCCATGGTAATTCAGCTGGATTTGGATTAGCGAAAGCTTTGATTTCTTTACCGTTTACTACGATGCTTCCTTCTGCTGCTGATACTTCTCCGTCAAAACGACCTTGAGTTGTATCATATTTTAATAAGTGAACTAGTTGAGCAACTGGTGTTAAATCGTTAATTGCTACTACTTCAATCCCTTCTACGCTTTGGATTTTTCTTAATGCAAGACGTCCAATACGTCCAAATCCGTTAATTGCTACTTTTACTGTCATTTTTTAGTTCCTCCTAAAAATTTTTATTAACTTTTTTTATAATTTTTTTGCAAATAGCCTCGTCAATAATTAGTGTGGCATTAGCAGGTCTAGTATTTAAATAACTAAATACCGCATCAGCTTTTGCAGCACCACCAACTATCGTAAAGACATTATCAATGCCATTAACATCTTTAAAACTCATACCTATAGTAGAGGTTTTAAATATCTCGCTGCCGTTCTCATCAAAATAACTTCCGAATGATTCACTCACAGCATTCTTTTCTTCTAGTACTTCTAAAACTTCTTTAGACGATTTTCGTCTTTCTGCCATTTCAAAAGCATTTCCTATACTATGGATAATTATGGATGTTTTTTCTATAATATCAAGCGCATTTTTTACAACAGGCTCTTTCACAAGCTCTTCTAATGCCTTTTCCCCTATGTTATCCGGTGCATGTAACAATTGATATGCATGTCCTGAATTTTTAGCCATTTTAGAAGCTATATCATTCGCTTGATACTCCGTATCCACCACAGATAGACCACCTCTTATCGGTGTTATAGTAACATTTTTCCCATAACCAAATGTTGCATTAGCTTTGCCGGCTATGTAGTACATTGTACTTCCACCACTGACTCCAATTACGCAATCTTTAGTTATTTTAGCATTAACTTTATCCAAAAGTAGGCTTGTCATTTCTTCTCTAGTTGCTTCATTATTAATAAAGTCACCTGCCACTATATGAACTTGCTTTATAGAAAAATGATTCTTTATAAAACTTCTCTCTTTAGCAAAGACATCGTTTATAACCGCTTCTTTTATTTCTAAAAGAAGTATTTCTCCTTTTTCAGTAACGCTCATCCCTGTAGCATTTTTAGTAATCAATCCTAACTTGGATAAAACTTCACATTCCGTACGTAATTGCCTTTCTGTCATATTAATAAAATTCAACAATGTTTTTCGACCAACAGGTTGATTAACCTTTATTGTAACCAACAGTTCGTATCTATTGTTAAATTTCATAAACATTTCTGGAACGAGTCTACTTTGCATATGTAACAAATGTAAAATATCCATTTTAAGTTTCCTCTATAATATTGAAAATTTATTTATGGACATCTTTTGTCCGGTTAGGTCATTTACCGACCAACGTATTTTAAAAAAATAAACTTTCTGATTAAAATTATAGCAAAGACTTAACAAAAAATCAAGTCCTTTCAGAAAGATTTTAATCAAAAAATTCATTTTTATTTTAAAATTGTCAATAATTCTATTTGTATTATGAAATAGAACACAAAAATCATTTCATATTCTTTATAATCAATTGGTAGTTCAGAGATGTATTGACTAGGATAATTTACTTCAATATCTTTTTTAAACTCAGCAACATTAATATTATCAAAATTATATCTAGAAAGTAAATTCTCTAATTCACTATCGCTATAATAGAAGATTTTCTTAACCTTCGAAGAAAATAGACTGTCTGCAAATGTAATATTTTCTATTACAGATAAAACTGATTGTAAATCAAGTGCAGCTCTTTCCGAATTCTCCAAAATAATACTGTATAATTTTTTCAAAAGAAGTCTTGGAATTTTATATTTCAGTTCTAAAACCTCAAAATCTATATCCTCTATTTTTTTCTTACTATTTTTCTTTTTCTCTGTTTTTTCCTTTATAGGTTGTTCAGCATCTTTTTCGACAAAAATTACTAAATTATCCTCGATGTCTAAGATTTCATTTTTATCAAACTCAGTTTCTTCACCTAAATTTTTTAACGTTTTCTCTTGATCTAGTTTTTGATAAGGTCGTTTAAATTTATTTTCATCTAATAGATAAAAACCTCGGTACGACTTGTGATATTTAAATTTCAATTTTGCACCTCTATCCTAATTTTAATCTTTTAATATACTACCATAATTACAAAAAATATTCAACCTTCTTTGCACATTGATAACATTTCAAATAATTATTAAAACAATTCTCGTAACCTTTCAAATGGAATACCCGCCTCTAATAAAATCATTAATTTAATTCTAGCTTTTTGACCACTTAATCCTGTTGTAAAGATAACCCCATCTTGTTGAAATCTTTTCCCTCCACCTTCATAGTCATAAACATCCTGGGTAACTCCATTAAATGCACGTGAAACAAAGACTACAGGTATATTTTTTTCAATACAACTTTTAACAGCAGGCACAGTTTTTGGAGGTAAGTTACCTGCTCCTAATGCTTCTATAACTAATCCATCTGCTCCTAGTTCAACTACAGCATCAATCAACTTCCCATCCATACCAGCATAGGCTTTTAATAGATACACTCTCTTATCAGTAGTAGCCACATTATAATGTTCTTCTTTTATCAACTTTTGGAAATATATAACCTTATTTTTTGATACTAGCCCTATAGGTCCGAAGGTTGGTGTTTGAAATGTAGCTACATTAGTTGTGTGCGTTTTTGTAACATACGTTGCAGTATGGACTTCATCATTCATTACTACTAAAACACCTTTATCACTACTTTCATCATCAGTAGCAACTACTAACGAACTTCTTAGATTAGCTAATCCATCTGCACCTATTTCATTACTTGAACGCATAGCTCCAGTTACAACAACTGGAATATTTACATCTAAAGTTAACTCTAAATAATACGCCGTTTCTTCAAGAGTATCTGTCCCGTGAGTTACTACTACACCTTCATAACCTTCTTGAATAGCCTTTTCTATTCTATTTTTAATACCTAGCATTTCATTTTGCGTTATTTGGGGTGAGGCTAGATGATATAAGTCTTCAACATGTAAATCTCCAATATAAGAGAATATATTACCTCCGACACCTATAGGATTACTATCAGTAGGAGCAACTTTACCCGTTTTTTGATCTTCACTCATAGAAATAGTGCCACCTGTATTTAATATTAGTATTTTTTTCAACTTAGGCACCCCTTCCTATTCCTTAAATTATTATAGCCATTAACTACTAATTCTACTTTCCCATTTTCGGGATTAATAACTAACCCGTGAACAGGTACATCTTTTGGAATCAATGGATGTTTCGTTATCATATTTACGTCATGAGCTACACTTTCATTAACATCATCAAAACCATGTAACCACGAACTCAAATCAAGTCCTGAATACTGCAAAATATCTAAAGTTTCCTTACCTACACCCCTACTCTGCATTTTTTCCATAATTAAATTAGTATCAATATTTTGCATACCACAATCATGATGTCCCATGACGATAATCTCATCTGCTTTAAGCATATAAACAGCTATTATCAAACTTCTCATTATAGAACCAAATGGATGAGTTAAGATTGCTCCAGCATTTTTTACTACTTTCACATCTCCAGAAGACAAGTTTAGTGATTTTGTCGCTAATTCCACTAATCTTGTATCCATACACGTAAACATCACTACTCTCTTTGCAGGATATTTATCTTCGGTTTTATATTTTTGATATTCCTCAAACCTCACGAAATACTCATTATACTCTAACATTGAATCTAAAAGTCTCATTTCATTGCTCCTTTTCAAACTCTCTATTTTTATTCACCTTTTAATTATACTACACTTATCTTTTATCGTAAACTTTACAATTCTGACGCCCAAACTTTCAAATTATAAAAATTAAATGTATTGCATGATTTTACTCACACAATACATTTAATTATCTATTTAACCCAATTAACAAGTTCATCAGCTTCTTTAGGACCTTTTGAGCCTTGTTCATAAGTATATAATGGAGAACCTTGTTCTTCATACTTAGCTATTAATTCATTAACAAATGTCCATGAAGCTACAATTTGATTCCATTGCGAGAATAATGCTCTATCTTCTCTGAAACAAGCATCTAATAGTCTTTCATAAGCCTCCGGAGTATTTATTATATTTTCTAAAATACAACTTTGACAGAAGTCTAAAGAGATAGGTTGCAATTCTTGTTCAGTTCCTGGTTTTTTAGCATTAAATTGGAAATACACACCTTCTTCAGGTTGAATTTTTATTATTAATACATTACCTGGAGAAGATCCAACAGCTTTAAATTGAACTACTACTTGAGTTTCTCTTTTTTCTAGTTTTTTACCTGTTCTTATAAAGAATGGTACACCTTCCCAACGCTCATTATCTACAAATAATTTTAGTGCTGCATAAGTCTCTGTCTTAGAATCTGCTGGAATATTCTCCTCTTGAAGATACCCTTCATATTGTCCCATTACTAAACTTTCGTGAACATCCTCAATCGGTTTAAGTGAAGCAAGAAGGTTATATTGACTTTCATGAATACCACGGCTTCCTGGTTCTTTAGGTTCTTCCATCGCTACTAGCGACAACACTTGTAATAAATGGTTTTGAACCATATCTTTTAAAGCACCACTTTTATCGTAGTAACTAGCTCTTGTTCCAACACCAACTGTTTCTGCAGCTGTTATTTGAACATTTTCGATAAAATCTTTATTCCAAATACCTTTGAAGATTATATTTTCAAAACGTAAAGAAAGAATATTTTGAATCATCTCTTTACCTAAATAATGGTCGATATGATAAATTTCATTTTCATCGAAGAATTTTGCTAGCTCATCATTTAATAATCCAGCTTTTTCTAAATCTTCTCCGAATGGTTTCTCAATAATAACCTTCGCATTATTTTGAGAGCAATGTTTTTGAAGTCCATTTGTAATAGTTATGAAGAACGAAGGTGCTACTGCAAAGTAGTATACATGATTTTGAATATCTTGTTCAGCATAGAACTTTTGTAACATTTCATAATCATCTTCATTTGTCATATCCATTTTGAAATAAATAATTCTTTTAGCATATGCATCAAATTGCTCATCATCAAATTTTGTACGAGCATATTCTTTAACCCACGTACGAGCGATATCGATATAATCTGATTGCGTATATGCCCTACGCCCTATCACGACAACCTTAAAATCATCGGCTAATTTCCCTAATGAATTTAAATTATATAATGCAGGTAACAGTTTTCTATAAGTAAGATCCCCTGTCCCTCCAAATAAAGTTATTGCTGTTTTATTTTCCATTATTTCCAACCCAGTCATAGTGATAACTTCCTTCTTTATCAGTTCTCTCAAAAGTATGTGCTCCAAAATAGTCACGTTGTGCTTGAATTAAGTTAGCTCCACTATTAGCTGTAGTGTAGATATCTAAGTATGAAATTGCAGATGTCATAGCACTTAGTGGTAATCTGTTAGCAATTGCTAATGCAGCAACTTCACGTAAACTATCTTGTCTTGTTTCGATTACTTCTTTGAAGAATGGATCAAAAATTAAGTTTTCTAATTTTGGATTATTTTGATATGCTTCGATAATGTTTTGTAAAATTTTCGCTTGAATAATACATCCCCCACGGAAAATTTTAGCAATTTGTGAATAATCAAATGTCCACTCATATTCTTTTTCAGCAGCTTGTAGTAATTTAAATCCTTGTGCATAAGATACAATTTTCGAAATAAATAATGCATCTTTCACAATATTTTTTAATCTTTCTTTATCTTCTACAACCGCATAAGGTTTACGAGTGAATTCTTGTTCAGCACGAACACGTTCTTCTTTAAGATTAGACATATATCTTCCATTTAAGGCAGCTGTAATAACTGACACATCAATTCCTAAATCAATAGCTTGTTCGTTAGTCCATTTACCTGTACCTTTTTGTTGAGATTTATCTAAGATTTTATCCACTAAGTAACTTCCATCTTCTTCTTTAACTTTGAAGATATTTGCAGTAATTTCAATTAGATAAGATTCTAATTCACCTTTATTCCACTCTTCAAAAGTTTCTTGTAATTCTTCATTAGTAAATCCACCTAAGTGTTTAAGAACTTTGTAAGCTTCAGAAATTAATTGCATATCTCCATACTCAATACCATTGTGGACCATTTTCACATAGTGACCTGCTCCACCAGTTGAAGTGTAGCTACAGCAAGGAACATCGTTCACTTTAGCAGCAATAGCTTCTAAAATCGGACGAATTTCTTCATATGCTTTTTCATCTCCACCAGGCATTAAAGCAGGACCAAATCTTGCGCCTTCTTCTCCTCCTGATACACCAACACCGAAGTAGTTGATTCCTTTTTCTAATAATAAGTCGTATCTTCTTTGAGTATCTTTGAAGAATGAGTTTCCTCCATCGATAATAATATCACCTTTTTCTAGTAGAGGTGTTAATTGTTCTATTAAACTGTCAACAGCAAACCCAGCTTTAACCATTAAAACTACTTTTCTAGGTTTTTCTAGACCGTCAATTAGCTCTTGTAGAGAGTATCTTCCTACTACATTTTTGTGTGGGTGCTCCTCTAGCATTTTGTCAACAACTGTTGTTGTTCTATTAAATACCGCAACTTTAAATCCATTGTCCGCGATATTTAAAGCTAAGTTGCTTCCCATTACTGATAAACCAATAACTCCTATGTTCTGTTTCATTAATGAACCTCCTAATTATTTCTTATGCTAAGATTATACCACTAAACATGTTGAATATGGAAATAATTTTGCTCGGAAAAATTTTTTACTATTATTTACTTTAATTACTTAATGCATTAAATATACTATTTAATGCTAATCTGTAATAAATATAAAAACTTTTTCTACTGAGTTAATCATCAATAATCTTTAATGTATGCGTTTTATTTGCTATATTACAGAAACTTATAATTTCTTTATTTTTAAAAAGTTATCACAATTGTTACTTTATATTGAAATTATATATACATAACTTTTTTTACAAAACTAGATAATGTGATATTTAAATATACAAATATATATCAAAAACATAAACAAACTACTTGATTTACTTTTATTAATAATATATAATGATAAAAAAGTAATGATAGCGTTTACTTTAGAAAAACAGAAAAAGGAGTTTTACACTATGAGTGAAGTTAAAGTATTAAAAAATTTTATCAATGGAGAATTTGAAAATATTTCGAATTATGATTATCTTGACGTGCTAAATCCTTCAACAGAAGAGGTTCTTGCAAAAGTTCCTTCTTCAACTAGAGAAGATGTAGACCGTGCAATTGATATTGCAGAAGTAGCACAACGTGACTGGGAAAAATTACCAGCAGTTGAAAGAGGCGCATACCTAAGAAAAATTGCAGAACGCATTCGTGAACGTGAACCAGAAATTACACAAACAATCGTTAATGAAGGTGGTAAAACTTTCGATTTAGCAAAAGTTGAAGTATTATTCACAGCTGACTACTTAGATTATATGGCTGAATGGGCTAGAAGATACGAAGGAGAAATTATTCAAAGTGATAGAAAAGATGAACACATCTTCCTATTCAAACGCCCTCACGGAGTAACTACTGGTATCCTACCTTGGAACTTCCCATTCTTCTTAATCGCTAGAAAAGCTGCACCAGCTTTATTAACAGGTAATACAATCGTTATTAAACCTAGCCAATTAACACCAATTAACGCAGATATTTTCGCTGAAATTTGTGTAGAAGTAGGACTTCCTAAAGGCGTTCTTCACATTGTTCACGGTCGTGGATCTGTAGTTGGAAATAGATTAGCTTCTAACCCTAAAGTTGGATTAGTAAGCTTAACAGGTAGCTTAACAGCTGGACAAGAAGTTATGAAAGCTGCCGCTGAAAACATTACTAATGTTTCTCTAGAACTTGGAGGAAAAGCACCAGCTATCGTCTTCAAAGATGCAGACCTAAATCTTGCTGCTAAAGCAATCGTAGCTTCACGTGTAATTAACTCAGGGCAAGTATGTAACTGTGCAGAAAGAGTATATGTACACGAAGATGTTAAAGTTGAATTCGAAAAATTATTATTCGCTGAACTTGATAAAGTTAAATTCGGTGACCCTAATAAAGAAGGTGGCGTAGATTACGGACCACTTATCGAAAAACGCGCTGTAGACGCTGTTGCTGAAAAAGTTGCTTATGCAGTAAAACAAGGTGCAACTCTATCTTATGGTGGAACTCGCGATGAAAACCAAGTTGGATATTTCTATGGACCAACTGTATTAACTGACGTAACTAACGAAATGAACATCATGAAAGAAGAAACATTCGGACCTGTAATCCCAATCGCTACATTCAAAACTTTAGAAGAAGTATTAGAATACGCTAACGATTCAGAATATGGATTAACTTCATCAGTTTACACTACTAACCTAAACACTGCATTCAAAGCGGTTAATGGTCTAAAATTTGGTGAAACATACATCAACCGTGAAAACTTCGAAGCAATGCAAGGATTCCACGCTGGACGTCGTAAATCTGGTATCGGTGGAGCAGACGGTAAACATGGTTTAGAAGAATACTTAACAACTCAAGTTGTTTACATGCAATTAGATAACGAATAAAAAGAAAACCCAGATTCTAGAAATTCTAGAGTCTGGGTTTATACTTTTTATATTGAAAGAAAGATTCTAAATAATTAGAATCTTTCACATCTTATATATTAATTAAGATAATTCTGGAAAAAATCCTGGGGGTGGTGTAACTGGATCCGTATCACCACTTAGTTTACCATCACTTTTATTCCCAGATTTCCCTGGTGCTGGTTGTGGTGCTGGCGTTGGTTTCGGAGTTAAGTCTCCTGGTTTATCACTTGGAGCTGGTGTTGTATTTCCTGGTTCAGTTGGTTTATCAGCTGGTGTTCCTGGAGCTGGAGCCGGAGTTGGTTTCGGTTCTGGCGTTGGTTGTGGTGCTGGTGTTGCATTTCCTGGTTTTCCTGGTTCAGTTGGTTTACCATCTTCGTATTTGTAAGAAACTGTTGCTCTTACTAAGTGAGCGTTGATAGTTTTTGAGATTGTTACGTGCTCAGTTACTGCAGCAGTTTTTGGTAATGCTTTTGGAGCAAATCCATTTCCTACTTTAGCATCTACGTTGAAAGGTACTAATTTAGTTTCACCTTTTTTAAGATCTCCAACGTTTACTGTGTATTGACCTTTTCCATCAACAGAGATTGTAACTTTTGCAGCTTGTACATCTTGAGTTGCAGTAACTTGTACGAAGTTACCTTTCTCATTTTGTACGAATTTAGCTGAAACGTGTTTTGATTGAGCTTGCTCAGCAGCTTGTGCTACTGGTGCAGTTGTTTGAGCTGCTACTGGTGCTACTGCTAATCCAGCAACTACTGTAGCTGCTACTACTTTTTTAATATTTTTGTTCATTATTAAACTTCCTCCTATTTATTATATAAATACATTAATTTATGCATTAAATTCATATAGTTACAATACTAACATATATTAAAATTCAATGCAACACTTTACGTGAATTTTTAAAGATTTTATAGGATTTTTTTTAAAACTGTTTATAGCAGAAAATCAAATAACCGTCCCTTTCCCATTTATATTAGCCCTTCTGTAACTTTTTTAAACAAAATAATTAATCATATTAATTATTTAACTTATCCCCTATTCGATATTTTTTATCAATTAAAACAATTTTCATAAATTAGCATTAACTCAAACGCAGACTTTTTTTATTAAAATCGAAAATTTAATGTCTTTTCTATTTTTTCATAAAGATTACAAAAAAACAATTGACAAATTTTCAGATAAATGTTAAGATTTTAACAACAATTATAAAAAGGAGCTACTCAATAATGAAAAACACTATTTTAACTAGTAAAAGAGAATACTTTTTTGTGCCATTTTAGCAGCACTTATATCTCATAGCATTGTAGATATAAGTGCAACGATGTCTACAATGGCTAGTTAAGTTTGTTTTTCGGCCATTGGTAAAATACTAAATGGTCTTTGAGTATAATAATATATATTTCTAAAAAGCTATTTAGTATTTTCTAAATAGCTTTTACTTATTTTTAAAATCAAATTTAGGAGGAAAATTTTATGTCAGATAATTCAAAATGGAGTTCTAAAATAGGATTCATACTTGCTTCTGCTGGTTCTGCAATAGGACTAGGTGCAGTATGGAAGTTCCCGTATATGACTGCAGCTAATGGTGGAGGTGGATTCTTACTTGTTTTCCTTATATTCACATTATTAATTGGTTTACCACTTCTTCTAGCTGAATTTGTACTAGGTCGTGGCGCTGGTGTTTCAGCGATTAGAACTTTCGGTAAATTAGGAAAAAATAAAAAATACAATGTTATTGGTTATATCGGTGGATTCGCCCTATTCATCTTACTATCATTCTACAGTGTTATCGGCGGATGGATTTTAGTATATCTTGGTATTTCAATTGCAGATGCTATTGGAGTACACTCTACTACTGATCATGCGGCACTTTTCGTTAGTATTATTTCTAACACTTGGATCGCATTAGGAGCACAAGCATTATTCATCTTATTGAATATTTATATTGTATCTCGTGGTGTACAAAAAGGTATTGAAAAAGCATCAAAAATCATGATGCCTCTATTATTCATTATCTTCCTAGTAATTATCGCAAGATCACTAACATTACCTAACGCGATGAGCGGTGTTACTTATTTCTTAAAACCAGATTTCACTAAAATCACTAGTTCTGGAATTTTATTCGCACTAGGACAATCATTCTTCGCACTATCAATCGGGGTTACAGCTATGCTTACATATGCTTCTTACCTTGATAGAAGAACTAATCTTGTTCAATCTGGTATTTCAGTTGTGTTAATGAACATTGCAGTTTCTGTAATGGCTGGATTAGCAATCTTCCCTGCGATGAGTTCATTCGGTATGGAGTCTGAAGGTGGACCAAGTCTATTATTCATAGTATTACCACAGCTATTCAACAATATGGCATTCGGTAAAATTTTCTACATCTTATTCTTAATATTATTCTTATTCGCTACTATTACCTCATCAGTAGTTATGTTAGAAATTAATGTAGGAAACATTACTAATCAAAGAAACACTAACCGTACTAAATTTAGTGTAATTATCGGAATCTTAACTTTCATAGTTGGAATTCCTTCTGCCTTATCTTACGGATCGCTGTCTAATACATTAATATTTGGAAAAACAGTATTCGATTTAATGGATTTCTTAGTATCTAATATTCTAATGCCACTTGGTTGTCTTGCTTTATCAATATTCACAGGATATGTACTTGATAAAAAAGTAGCTCTAGAACAATTACACATAGATGAAAATAAAAAATCTAGCCTAGTATTATTTAAAGTATGGTTATTCTTACTAAGATATGTACTTCCAGTTATTATCCTTATCGTTTGTTTAGCACAATTCTTATAATAAATTAAACAAAACTATCACATTGTATATTTTATATTTTGTGATAGTTTTTATTTTTTATCATTGACAATCGTTTTCATTAGTGTTAATATTAATTCATGAATTAAATATTTCTTCGGGGTCGGGTGAAAGTCCCAACCGGCGGTGACTAGTTTACTAGAAGTCCGTGAGCGCAAGCTGATCTGGTGAGATTCCAGAACCGACAGTAAAGTCTGGATGGGAGAAGAAATTAGTAACATTAGGATAAAAACACCTAATGCTTTATTGAGAATATTTTTATAGCCTATAGTGTATCTAAGAGCACTAAGGTCTATTAACCGAATATAAAACTAACCATCAATCCCGATTAAATTTGAACTTCAAATGTAATTGGGATTTTTATTATTTAGAAAGGAGTTGATAATATGCATGAATATTTTATGAAACTTGCACTTCTTGAAGCTAAGCGTGGTGCTAAATACACACATACTAACCCTTTGGTAGGAGCAATTATTGTGAAAGATAATGAAATTATAGCACGGGGTTCGCATCTTCGCTATGGGTGTGAACACGCTGAAAAAAATGCAATTTCTACTTGCGAAACTCCTGAAAAATTATTTAATTCAACACTTTACGTCACTTTAGAACCTTGTAATCATAAAGGTAAACAACCACCTTGTACAGATGCTATCGTAGAAATGGGTATCTCTAAGGTAGTTGTTGCTCAATTAGATCCTAATCCTATTGTTAGCGGAAAAGGAATTAAATATTTGCAAGATAATGGTATAGAAGTAATAACCGGTATCCTTGAAAAAGAGGCTTACAATTTAAACTACGCTTATAATCTATTTCATAGTAAAAAAAGACCTTATATAGTTTTAAAACAAGCCACTAGTCTCGATGGAAAACTAGCCTTTACCAACGAAAGAACTCAAATTACCGGTAAAGAAGTCTATGATTTTGTCAGAAGTGAAAGAGATAATTATCAAGTAATTCTCGTAGGCGCAAAAACTGTGTTAATAGACAATCCTACATTACTTGGTGCTAATACATCCCTTTTCCCACCAAAAAGAATTGTACTAGATGCTGAGGGGTCTATCTTTGAAAAGAGTAATCTTAATTTATTTAATAATAGTTCATCTGAAGTTATAATTTTTACAAAAGTTAAACACGAAAACTTACCCTCACATGTGACTCTCATTAAACCTAAAGAATTCAGCATAAAAGAAATTTTATCAGAAATCGGAAAACTCGGTATTCAATCAGTTTATGTTGAAGGTGGACCGAGCATTCATGATCAATTTTTAGCTAGCGGTTATTGGGATGAAGTCATAACCTATGTCTCCCCTACTCTTTTGGGTGGAAATAACATTTCATCATTCACTAGCAATAGGATAACAAATGAAAAAATACAACTTCACGATACTAAGATTACTAAACTTGGTGAAGATATACGTATCTCAGGAAGGAGAGTTTCTCAATGTTTACAGGATTAATAAAAGAGCAAGGTAAAATAGTAAAAATTATTAAATCTAGTCATAGTATAAAACTGACTATTCAAGCAAGTAAGAATTTACTAGAAACATACAAAATTGGTGATAGTATGGCGGTAAACGGCGTATGTCTAACATGTGTTCAAAAAAGTTCATCGCAGTTCACTGTAGATATTATGCCAGAGACTTATAAAAGAACCACATTTAAAGATTTAAAAATAAATGATGCTGTGAACTTAGAACCTGCAATGGGACATTCAGACAGATTTGAAGGTCATATTGTTTCGGGACATAGTGATGGTTTAGCACAGTTAGCAGCAAGGCAAAAAGATGAAAATGCCATTCTACTTACTTTTTCTTATCCAGGTAAATTCCAAGGTGAAATTATAAACCAAGGTTCGATTACTATTAATGGGATAAGTTTAACAGTAGTAACTTGTGATAACAACAAATTTACAGTGTCGCTAATTCCACATACAGCTAAGCATACAAACTTAGAAAAATTAAAAATTGGTGATAGTGTAAATATAGAAACAGATATACTAGCGAAATATATTAAAGCTCAATTAAAACTATTTGGAGGAAAGTTTAATGATTAATAACGTAAGACAAGCAATAGAAGATTTAAAAGCTGGAAAATTAATCGTTCTTATTGATGATGATGACAGAGAAGCTGAAGGAGATTTAGTAGGAATAGCTGAACTAGTTACTGGTGAAACTGTTAACTTTATGGCAAAACATGCACGTGGTTTAATTTGCGCACCAGTTTCAACTGAGATTGCAAAAAGATTAAATCTACACTCTATGTTAGATAAAAATACAGATCCACACCAGACTGCGTTTACAGTTAGCGTTGACCATAAAACATCAACTACGGGAATATCAGCTTTTGAAAGAGCAACAACCATAAAAGAATTAGCAAATCCGAATTCTAAACCAGAGGATTTCAATAGACCTGGTCATATGTTCCCACTTATCGGTCGTGATGGTGGAATTAAAGTTCGTCGCGGACACACAGAAGCAAGTTTAGATTTAGCAAGATTAGCTAATAGTACAGAAGCTACATATATCTGTGAAATTATGAATGAAGATGGAACTATGGCTAGAAGAGATGACTTGTATGAATTCGCTAAAAAATGGAATTTAACAGTCGTGGATTTAGATGAGTTAACACGTTTTTTGTCATTTAACGACAGCGTGAAAGTAAAGTTACCAACAGAATTTGGAGATTTTGATTTACAGCTGTTCGAAGACGAATTTAATAAAGAACACCTAATTATTAGCAAAGGTGATTTAACTTCTGAAGAACCATTATTAATACGAGTTCACTCAGAGTGTTTAACTGGAGATGTCTTCACTTCTCATAGATGTGACTGCGGTGAACAACTACATGCAGCACTTCAAAAAATTTCCGACTTAGGTCGTGGGGCTGTTCTCTATCTACGACAAGAAGGACGTGGAATAGGATTAAGAAATAAACTTCTTGCCTATCAACTGCAAGAGCAAGGGGTTGATACTTACGAAGCTAATGTACAGCTAGGATTCGCTCCCGATGAAAGGGATTATACTATAGCCGTGGACATACTTGATTACTTAGGTATTAAATCGGTAAAACTTCTTACAAATAATCCTGATAAAGTAGAACAACTAAGTTCTTTAGGAATAAATGTAGTAGACCGTGTTCCAATAAATATAAAACCACAAAAAGAAAATAAATACTATTTACAAACAAAAAAAATTAAATTTAATCATTTATTAGATATATAAGGAGAATATTATTATGACAACATTTGAAGGAAAATTTATAGGAAAAGATATTAAAGTAGCGATTGTAGTAGCTCGCTTTAACGAATTTATTACTTCTAAATTATTAGGTGGAGCTAAAGACACACTTATTAGAAACGAAGTAAAAGAAGAAAATATCGATGTTTACTGGGTTCCAGGAGCTTTTGAAATTCCATTTATCACTAAAAAATTAGTAGCTACAAATAAATACGATGGCGTTATTACATTAGGAAGTGTTATTCGTGGAAGTACTAGTCACTATGACCTAGTTTGTAATGAAGTTGCAAAAGGTGTTGGTCACATTAGTCTTAATAGTGATATCCCTGTTATGTTCGGAGTAATAACTACTGAAGACATCGATCAAGCTATTGAAAGAGCGGGATCAAAAGCAGGAAACAAAGGTAGCGATTGCGCCCAAGGTCTTCTTGAGATGATAGATTTAACTAAACAGATTTAAGAGATTAAACTTAATTACTATACTGAAGTCAAATCAGAGAGCGTAAATAAAACTCTGTACATTCTTTATGTTAATCAAAATTTGATAATTTATATCTTTACGAAATTTGTTAATATAACAAACTCGAGGCATGAAAAAATTTTCTCCATACCTCGAGTTTTTATTTGTTTATAATAACATTAGTCATATCATTAGGCAAATCTACTCTAACATTTATCATCTCGTCAGTTATAGGATGGATAAATGCTAAGTTGCTACAATGAAGCGATTGACGGGGTATTAATCTCATATCTCCACCATACAATCCATCGCCAAGGAGTGAATAGCCTCTATATTTCATATGTACCCTTATCTGGTGCGTTCTACCTGTGTAAAGTTTTAGTTTGACAACACTGATATCTTTGTCTGAAATATACTCTTCTAACCAGTATTCAGTCTTAGCGAATTCTCCACCTTCACCTACTTCTCGTTCTATAATGCTAGAACTTACTCGTCGGATAGGCGCTTCAATAATTTCGTTATTTTTTACTTTTCCATTTACCAAGGCAGTATAATACTTATCTATCTCCATATTACTAAACAATGCATGAACATGTCTGTGTTTGGCAATTAATACCAATCCCGAAGTGTTTTTATCTAGACGTGTAACAATATGAGGAATTGTATTAATCTTTTTCTTTTTAAAATAATAATTTACTCTCTCAAGAAGTGACTCATCCTCAAGATTTCTAGATGGTATTGAGGGTAAATTAATCTCTTTATTTACAATTAAGAAGTAAGGATCCTCATAAACAATATCAATAGGCTTATCTATAAATCTAACAACTTCACTAAAATTTTCACTAGGTAAAGTAATCTCTATAATGTCATTTATCTTCAAAAGATATCTAACATTCTCTTCTCTACCATTTACCTTTATACTCCCATCACTATCAAACTTTATTCTTGTTAAAGTTTTTCTGGAAATATTATTCGCTAATAGAAACTCCCTTAAAACTTGTTCTTCTCGAATTGTATATTTTAAAATAATATTAGTCATTTTTTATAAATGATCTCTTCACTCGTTGCCAAAAGCTATCTTCATTATAACGAATAAAAGAAACCTTTTTATCCTTTGCTAAAGTTATTTTTATTTTGGCTACACTATCATAATTATAATGCATGTGATCTACTGTAATACGATGATTTTCCGGTCTCATAGGTTTAATCATAAGCTCATCATTTTGAGATAAGATTAATGGATTCCCTAGTGTTCTATAAACAAGATTATTTAAAGCTGCAATTTCTGTTACCTGATACAATGGTAATTGCGGATGAATTACAGCACCACCTAAGCTCTTATTATAAGCTGTAGAACCTGTCGGCGTACTTATACATAAACCATCCCCTCTAAAACTTTCAAAGTGAACACCATTAATATAAACTTTCGCCGCATAAGTTACTCCTGTATGATTGTTTACAGTCACTTCATTTAAAGAATAATAATCAGAAACCAAATCTCCATTAGAGCAATATGCTTTTACTCTTAACAATGGATATTCTTCAATCTTTGGAGTTAACGCTAACATATCAAAGAATATTTTTTCATAGTTTTGTGCAGAATAATCTGTATAAAACCCTAAATGCCCTGTATGAATTGATAAAAATTTTACCGTATCTAACTTATCCATATATTTATTAAAAGTACGAAGTACAGTCCCATCTCCACCAATCGCAAAAACATAATCAGGATTTTCCTTATCTTCTATCATTTTACTCGATAATAGAAAGTCCTTCAGTTGTAATCCTATTTTTTCTGAAATCTCGTCATGTCTTACTTCTACACTAAATTTTCCTTGTAACATTTTGATCTTCACCCATTATTTTTTCATAATTTTCTAACCACACATCTGCAAAATCTGGTGCAAGCGCTCCTTGATTTTTATCAATCCATTCTTGAAGTTTATTCACGTTATATTTCAAAATTTTATCTATTTTTTCTCCATATTTATAGCGAACTTTATTCTGATTATATTCGTCTTCATCAAGTAAGAAATACTTTCCATCAGGATATTTCTTTATATCTAAATCATAATCTATGTATTTCACTCCATCTACATCATATGCAAATGGACTACTTAAATTAGAATAATAATGTACCCCATCTTCCCTAAACATACAAATTATGTTAAACCAGCATTCATTATGAAAATATACTAAAGCTACTTCTTTAGTGACCCAGGTTCTTCCATCATTTTCTGTGACAAGTGTTCTATTGTTAGCTAAAATTAGAACTTGTTCATCCGCTTCTAGCACAACATTTTTATGCCAAATTCTATGTATTGAACCATCATGTTTATATGCTATTATTTTTACTACATCGCCCTTTTTAGGTCTTTCTCCTCTGTACATAGTTCCTCCTTTCATACTCTTTTTTAATGTCTTTTTAATTATAACATATTTAATATATTTCATTCTACTCTAATAACAATTTTTTTATAAATTTCTCTATCCATTTTCTATAAATAATATTAAAAAAGCAACTTCAAAATTTTTCTTAGATTCAATTTTGAAATTGCTTTTTATATTTATATTCTATTCGTAATCTATTACTCCAAGAGCAATCTTAGCATAACGTGACATTCTATCTTTTGTCCAAGCCGGTTCCCATACTATGTTGACGTCTACTGATTCTATCTCATCAACACCTAACATCGCTGTCTCAACTTGTTCGATGATAATCGGTGCTAGAGGGCATCCCATTGATGTTAGCGTCATATCAACGATTGCATGCTTATTATCGTCACTCATCTTAACATCATACACTAATCCTAAATTCATAATATCGATACCAAGCTCAGGGTCTATTACATTTTCTAATGCTTCTATCACTCTATCTTTTAATGTTTCCATTTCTTACACCTCTTCCTTATTCTTAAAAATCATATTCTACTTCTTTTCCGTATTTCTCTTTTAATGTTTTTCCTAATTCAGTAATATCTGCTATTGCACCATTATAATGTGAACACATTCTTATTACTTCATTTGATTCAAAATATCTATGAATCATCGCTGTATAGCCAACAATTATATTTTTCGAATCTCTCACATCGCTAAAAGTAATCTTCGAAAATCCTGATAATAGTTCAAAATTAAAGACCCCATCATAGAATATTAATGCATCTTTATATATCAAAACTTTTAAATTTTTATTTATATATTTTGCTTCTCTCAATAAAATATCTATATCATACTCTGTCTCTAGATATTCAATAAATAACTCTTCATATTCAATTCTAGACTTTCTAATACCTTTTATTATAGATCTAATTAAAAATAATGTAGCCAAAACTACAACTACAGTCAAGCCATAAATGCTTAAATAATATAAATTACCAGGTACTTTTATATAAACATTAAAAATAAAAGGTTTTTCTTGTAATCTACTTTTAAAATTAGCTGTTGCTCTGTTTGTTTCAAATTCTTTAACTACATCTGATATTCTATCGTTAATCAAAGAACTATGTTTTTCAACAGCCTGAAATTTGTATAACAATTCAGAAGAAATATTAGTTCTTCCTTTACTTCCTTTTTCTCCTATTACATCAATACGAGAATAAATATTTTTATCTTTCAGATTTATTATTTTACCCTCTGGAACATCACTACTTTGAATTAATTTCTTAATATCTTCTTGTGTAGCCTTTAATATTACAAAACCATGTTCGTGTTGAACCATATAAAATTTTTCATCGTTAGCTAGTTTTTCGTCTACTATATCCAGTTCTTCAAGAGCCTCTAATTTAATATAAGTAAATCCAGAATAATTCCCTGTGAATTGATCACCTTCAGTATATAACGTTTCAGCAGATTTTGTGTAGCTATTATACGAAGCTCTAATGGCGATTAAACTAACAAAAACCAAGATTATAGCCAAGAATATTTTTAACCTTGTCCCTCTTAAATAACTCTTCCTCATAACTTTCCTTCACACCCTTAATTATTTGGATTTTCTATAATTACAGCTCCCTGTTCTGTTCCTTTAATACATAGTTTGCACATGTTTAAAAATAAACCATGCTCTACTACTCCAACTATACTTTCTAGTTTTTCTTTTACAGCTTTAATATCAAATCCGTAACCTAAGTGTAAATCTACAATATAATTATTGTTGTCAGTTATAAGAGTAGCTCCATCTTTTAATCTTAACACTGGTTTTAGTCCCACTTCTTCCATTTTTCTTATAGTATGACTATAACCAAATGGCAATATCTCTACAGGTAGGTTGAAGTTACCAAGTTTTTCTACATCTTTACTCTCATCATAAATCCAGATTACTTCACGAGCAATATCGGCAACTATTTTTTCTCTAAATAACGCTGCTCCTCCACCTTTTATCGCATTGAAGTTCTTATCGATTTCATCTACACCATCAACAGCAAGGTCAATATGATCAATTTCTTCTAGTTCTTTGATTGTAAGACCAAGACTTTTAGCTAATTCCACAGTTTGAATAGAAGTTGATACCATTTCAACATTCAAACCTTCTTTTACTTTATCAGCTAGCGCATGAACAAAATAGAATACAGTCGAACCTGTCCCTAAACCAACGATCGTACCATCTTTTACATATTCTACAGCCTTTTTACCAACAACTTCTTTTAGATTCATTTCGGTTCCCCTCTTTATGTATATGTTACTTTTAAATTATTTATATTCTACTAATAGATATTTCTTCTTACCACGTCTAAGTACTGTAAATCCATCTTCTAATCTGTCTTTAGTATCTACAACATAGTCTAAATCTGTAATTTTATCCCCGTTCACATAAACAGCTCCATTATTTACATCTTCACGAGCTTGACGTTTTGATTGAACTAAATTACTTTCAACTAGGAAATCTACGATATTGTATTCTTTTTTCTCTAATTCAGATTTCGGCATTCCTTTAACAGCTGCTTTTAATTCATCGTGAGTTAGTTCTTTAATGTTTCCTGAGAATAATGCTTTTGTAATGTTTAATGCACTTTCTAATGCTTTTTCACCATGAACAATTTTCACCATTTCTTCAGCTAATGCTTTTTGAGCAAGACGTAAGTGTGGTTCTTTTTCTGAGCTTTCTTTTAACGCTTCAATTTGATCTTTTTCTAAGAATGTGAATTTCTTAAGAGCTGGTACTACTTCTGTATCCGCAGTGTTGAACCAGAATTGGTAGAATTCATAAGGTGTCGTTTGTTCTGGGTCTAACCATACTGCTCCACCTGTAGATTTACCAAATTTAGTTCCATCAGATTTAAGCATCAATGGAATAGTAAATCCGTATGCTTCAACATCCCCACGAAGTTTTCTCATGATTTCTAGACCAGTAGTAATGTTACCCCATTGGTCTGAACCACCAATTTGTAATTTAACATTGTGGTATTCATTTAAGTATGCATAGTCAATACCTTGTAGTATAGTATAACTAAATTCTGTAAATGATAATCCGTTATCTAGACGGCTTGAAATTGAATCCTTCGCTAGTAAATAGTTGATGTTTACTAATTTTCCATAGTCACGTAAAAATTCGATCATAGAAAGTTTTCCTAACCAGTCACGGTTATTTACGAATTCGATATTGTCATCTCCACGGAAAATATTACGAAGTTGTGCTTCAAGACGACGAGCATTATCTTCAATTACTTCAAGGCTTTGTAATTGACGCTCTTCGCTTCTTCCTGATGGGTCTCCGATAATACCAGTTCCTCCACCTACTAAAATAACAGGTTTATGCCCATGCTGTTGAAATCTTTTTAATGTTAAAAATGGTAGTAAGTGCCCTATGTGTAATGAATTACCAGTTGGATCTGTGCCACAGTAGATTGATACACTTTCTTTTTCTAATAATTCTTTAATTCCTTCTTCATCTGTTTGTTGATAAACTAAATCTCTATATTTTAAATCTTCTAATAATTTACTCATTAAAATACCTCCATAACAATTTTAATACACTTATCTCAATTATATCATATTTTTATTTTTTGTTTTATATTTTTCTTATATTTTAAAAACAAACTAATAAATTCTTAGGGAAATTTCTATAGAAAAAACTAGAATCTATCATTAAAAACAAACAACTCCCCTAACCTAACTTCTAATTAAAAATATGGGAATGACTCAAAAATCGAAATTTTGGATAAATCGATTTGTCGAGTCACCTTCCGCAGTGATTTATTATATATATAAGGAGCTTTTATGAAGCGAATTTAGATATCAATAAGCCTCTGCGTCTATGAGTTCTTATACAAACTTTTTCTGAAATTTGGAATTTTTGGGCACGCTCCTTACTCTAAAAATTAACTATATATCCTCCACACCCCTAGCATATAATTTAGTTTTTCCTGTAAAATTATGATATAATAAAGGTTATAGTATGCAATCTAAGGAGATTTCAATGAAAAACAAGAAGATACTAACTTCTATAACGCAATCCCTCCTTCTTTCAACTGGACTTCTACTTAGTCTAAGTGCGGGGCTTGCTATTGGTTATGTGGGTGGCTTAGTTAAAGATCAACCTGTCTTAACTCAAAAAGAAATGAAAGATCAAATTAATAATATTAGTAAAAACAGTGAGGTTTACTTCGGAAGTGGAGAGAAATTAGGTACTATTAATTCCGAACTAATTAGAAGAACTGTTTCTTATGATGAATTAGGTGATAATGTAAAAAATGCGATAATTGCAAGTGAAGATTCAAACTTTTATTCAAACAATGGGGTTGACATCTTCGCTATTATGCGTGCCTCTCTTAGTGAAGTAACAGGAGCAAAAACAACAGGTGGTAGTACTATAACTCAGCAATTAGTAAAAAACCAACTTCTTGATAATTCAAGATCTTATGAAAGAAAAGCAAAAGAAATATTACTGGCACTTCGTGTAGATAGTCATTTTTCTAAAAATGAAATCCTTGAAAATTACCTAAATGTTGCACCATTTGGAAAAAATAGTTTAGGGCAAAACATCAGTGGAATCGAAACTGCAGCACAGGGAGTTTTTGGTGTTCACTCTAAAGATTTAAACATAGCTCAAGCTGCATATCTTGTAGGTTTTGTCCAATCACCATACAAGTACACACCATTTGATTCAGCTGGAAATATTAGATCAAATGAAGAACTTCAAGCTGGATTTGAACGACAACAATATGTATTAGAGCGTATGCTTTCAAATAATTTTATAACTAAAGCGCAACTCGAAGAAGCAAAAAAATTCGATATTAAAGGTGCATTCACAAAACAAAAATATTCTGAATACACAGATTATCCTTTTATTCGTGACGAAGTTACTAGTTCAGTTGCAGAAATATTAGCCGAGCAAACCGCTGCTAAAAATCATAAAGAAGAAACATTCAAAAACAATGCAGAATATAGAAATGATTTAATTGAAAAAAGCAGAATTAAATTCATAACTGGTGGTTATAAAGTAAAAACTACACTTGATAAAAAACTTTACGATACTCTTCAAGAAACGAAAAAACAATTCGCTTCTTATCCAACGTACACTCAGGGTGGTGTTGTTTATCCATTAGAAATTGGAGCATCGGTCATTGAAAACAGTACTGGTAAAGTATTAGCGTTTATCGGTGGTATGGACTACAAAAAACAACAACTTAACCACGCTACAAGAACTCGTCGTTCACCAGGTTCTACAATCAAACCACTATTAGTTTATGGACCAGCTATCGATAAAGGTTACATTACTCCTAACTCAACAGTTTTAGATAAGAGATTTAACCACTATGGTTGGAAACCTGAGAACTATGACATGTCTGAGCGTGGATATCTACCTGCTAGAGAAGCTTTAGCTAGATCTCTTAACTTACCTACCGTAAGGCTATACTCTGCATTTTATAAAGAGGATCCTGTCACAAATTACCTAGAGAAAATGGGTGTTGAAGGCCTTACAGAAAGTGATAAAACTTACTTAGCTACTGCCATTGGTGGTATGACATATGGTCTATCTGTTACTGAGAATACTAGTGCCTTTTCTACTTTTGCAAATAAAGGTGAACATAAAAAAGCACATATTATCGAAGAAATAGAAAATAACGATGGAGAACTAGTTTATAAAGCTGATTTCTCTCCAGTTAAAGTATTTGAAGAATCTACAAGTTATCTAATCGTCAATATGCTTGGGGACGTAATCAATAAGAGCTACGGTTTATCTCATGATATGCCAAGTAAACTTAAATTCAATTCTAAAAACTTATTTGTAAAAACAGGGACTTCTGAGTATTATAATGACCTATGGGTTGTTGGTGGTTCTACAAAAATAACTGTTGGTCTATGGAATGGATACGATAGTCCAGCAAAAGTACCAAGTTATGACTATGCTCAAAGAAGCTGGGTTGCAGTTATGAATGCCATTTACGCACTTGATAAAAACTTAATCGCACCAGATACTGCCTTTAGCCGACCTAGCTCAGTTGTTGATGCAAGTATCAACGGTTATAACAATGCAAAAGGTGGTACAAAAGATATAGTTCCAAATGGCTTTAAAGAACTTTCTAAAGAAAAAACATTAGCGAAGTTTGGTTATAATATCGATAAGGGTATTTCATTTAGCGATCCTTCAAAAGTCGTTGTAACAAAACCTGTTCAAAAAGAAGAGAAGAAAGACGACAAAGACAAAAAGGATAAAAAAGAAGAGAAAGAAGAGAAAGAAGAGCGTACAGTAACAATTACTGAAACTCCTCCTCCAATCTTAAAACCAACTGTTATTACAGAGGAAGACGAAGAATAACAAAAAAAGAGGATTGAACATATAAAGTTCAATCCTCTTTTTTATTTATTTTTATTATTTAAGCGGGTCTTACTCTCCTAACGCATCGTATAAAGCTGGAAGATCGTGCGCTTTTGCTATTTTTCCCCAATTTCCTACATCATCTAAACCATTTGCATGAGTTACAGTATAAATAACTTTAGTTAATGTATAAAACTCCTGTAATGGTTTTAATAAATTCTTAAGATTTGATTTATTTACATCACTCATTAACTTCTCATAAAGAGTTGTAGCTTTTTTACTATCAGTACAATTTATTACATCATCAGGTATAATACCTGCATGCGCCAAGTACAATAAGTAATTATAAACAGCCTTAAATGTCCTATATGAATCTGTAATTCCTACTTCACTAGATGCTTTTATTCCTTTCTTATAAGAGAAATTACTGATTTGTTGTTGAATTGGATTTTTAATTTTTTCAATCAATAATCCTATAAATTCATCTGTTACCTGTTTTTGATTCTCTACAACATTATCGGGAGTAATATTTTTCTCCAATAATCTATTATAAAAATCACAGAAAATTTTATCTAATTCATACGTATCTTCTTCTGTCAGATACTCTTCAGGTGCTACAAAATTCTTAATTAGCGCGGGAAATTCTATAGTTTTTCCTACATGAAATGTCCCTACCGTCATATTTAATGATTGAATAAAATCATTTTTTCTTACAAAATTATATATATGATGAGCATTTTTTGCATAATAATTAGAAGTGAATTCTTGGAGTTTATTAGTCGCTTCTAAATCTTTTTCTAAAAAATACTCTTCTAATTTTTTATTATATTTTTTATCATATTTTCTTAATTGTTTCAACTGTGGTAATGCTGTATTGAATGTATAAACTCGCTGGTATATTTTCTTAAGTAGTTCTACGGTGATAGCTAAATGACCACCAAGAGAATGGCCAGCTGCAACTTTATAGCACACATCAAAGTCTAGAATCTTTCTTTTTAAAAATTTATTAAAGTGACAGGCTGAATCAATCTGGCTAGTGTTTTCACCAGAGACTATTCCTGTATAATTATAAAACCAATCGCTAATGTCTTCACTCTCACTACCTCTATAAATAACAAGAAGTTCTTTAAGTTCTGGTATATAGATTGCTGTCGCTTGAAATCCATTTTTCGTAATCTTTGGAATTGATATTCCACTATTATATACTTCAATATCTTCAAATGTTTTCCCAGTTATATCTTTTATAATTCTTTTTATTTTATATTCTACTGTACTCTGTTTCTTATTTCCTTTAATTAAATAATCATACTCCGCTAATTTCGCTATAAGCAGAGGATTATGGAAAAATCTTAACATCGTCAAATCACCTCTTTTATATAAAAATAATTATATCATATTTTATAGAGAATATAAAAATTCTATATCTTCCCATGTAATGAGAAAATATAGAATTTTATTAAATATTATACATTGAATCTGAATAACATGATGTCGCCGTCTTTTACTTCGTATTCTTTACCTTCAAGACGTACACGACCAGCTTCTTTAGCTTTTGGCATACTTCCGTATTCAACTAAGTCATCATAGCTTACAGTTTCAGCACGGATAAATCCTCGTTCGAAATCAGAGTGGATAATTCCGGCACATTCAGGAGCTAACATACCTTTTTTGAATGTCCATGCACGTACTTCTTGGACACCAGCTGTGAAGTATGTTGCTAATCCTAGAAGACTGTAACTTGCTTTGATTAATTTATCTAATCCACTTTCATCGATTCCTAACTCTTCAAGGAACATTGCTTTTTCTTCATCTTCTAACGAAGCCATTTCTTCTTCGATTTTTGCACAAACTACGATTACTTGGCTTCCTTCACTTGCAGCAAATTCACGCACGCTTGCTACGTGTTTGTTAGAATCAACGTCTAGTAAATCATCTTCACTTACGTTAGCAACATAAAGCATAGGTTTCATCGTTAATAAATGTAATCCTTTTGCGATTTTTTGCTCTTCTTTATCTAATTCTAAAAGTCTAGCTGGTTTTTCTTCTTTAAGAATATCACGTACTTTAGAAAGTACTGCAAATTCTGCAACAGCATCTTTATCTTTTTGTTTTGCTTGTTTTTCAACACGTCCGATACGTTTTTCAACGCTTTCTAAGTCTGCTAAGATTAACTCTAAGTTAATAACTTCGATATCGTATAATGGATCTACTCCACCAGCAACGTGGGTAATGTTTTCATCTTCAAAACATCTAACAACTTGACAAATTGCATCTACTTCACGAATGTGACTTAAGAATTTATTTCCTAGTCCTTCTCCTTTAGATGCACCTTTTACGATACCAGCAATGTCTGTAAATTCGAATGATGTTGGTACTGTTTTTTTAGGTTCTACTAATTCTGTTAATTTATTTAATCTGTGGTCTGGTACCTCTACAATTCCTACGTTTGGATCAATTGTTGCGAAAGGATAGTTCGCCGCTAATGCTCCTGCTTTTGTAATTGCGTTAAAAAGTGTACTTTTTCCTACGTTTGGTAATCCTACTATTCCGGCTGTTAATGCCATAGTATTAATCACTCCTTTTCTTCATTAATTTCTTATATTACTTAGGCCTTGCCTACTCAACTTAACTATTATAACATAAAACACGAAACTTATCATTTAATATTATGCTATTTGAAAATATTTTGTTAATAATCATTAATTTTATCTATTGGTATATAAAAAGATACTAACTATTAAAAAAGTACGTACTTTACAAAAAATATTTTGATATGTAAAATATATTACGAGGATTGACCTAAAAGTCCTAAATTTTAAAAAAGTGTATACGATAACTCATAGACGCAGTGATTTATTGATATCTAAATTTACTTTTTAAAAGCTTTTTAGGTATCTAATAAACTGTGCGGGGGAGACTCGACAAAATCTTGTTTCTCTTAAGAAATCACGATTTTTGAGTCACTCTCTTTTAGTTTTTATTCGCTTATTTCCCTAGCTTTATGATATAATAAGAATATTATTTTATCAGAAGGAGGAACTATGCAAGATTTTATAGCACAATTTGGTAGCTTTGCACCTATAGTCTTTTTAATACTAGCATCTGTATTACCAATATTTTTATTCCCACCAGGGATATTCTCTGCAATTGGTGGTTATTTATTTGGTTTTACTCATGGTTTTATCCTTTCGATAATTTCATCGATAATCTATACTAGTGTGATGTTTCTTATCTCAAGATACTTCGCAAGTGACTACGTTGAAAAATACTTAGCTAAAAAACTATCGAAAAAACAATATGATACAATTTTCAATATAAGTGAAAATAAACTAACAATATTTCTAATAATCTATAGATTAATTCCTGTTCTTCCAAACAGTGTTATCTGTTACTCATATGGTCTAACTAGAATATCATTTAAAAAATATTTCATCGGTAATATTATAGGACTGATTCCTGGAAAAATGATTTGGCTACACTTTGGTACAACTCTAAACAATATCGGAAGCGTGGAATTCTTATACGGAATAATTATTGTTTTAGCTTTTGTCTTTATCAGTTCTAAAGTAGCAAAGCGATTTAATAAATAAACATAAAAGCTAGTGATTCTATTTAAAGATTCACTAGCTTTTTCATATTATGAATTTTTTTCAACTATTTTTTTAATTTTTTTGTTAAACTCACGTCTTGGCATCATTATGTTATTATCACACTTTAGGCATTTTATCTTTATATCTGCCCCCATACGTGTAATTTGCCATCTATTTGTGCCACAAGGGTGTTGTTTTTTCATTTCAACTATGTCATTTAATTCATATTCCATAATCCAACCTCCTATTTTTCTTCATTTGATGTTAATGAAGATTTAAACTCTTTATAGAAATCACGTCTTAATCTCGTTTCAATATCATTTTTCTTTCCGACTTTAGCTTTTCCAATAACATGTATCGTAACAACATTATCTGCGATTTTTTCTATATAATCGATGTGTAATTTATCATTTTTATATAATAAATCATGATATTCTTTAGAGTTATTAGCATTGCCTATTACTTTATTAACTCTCTCTTCAATTTTTTCAATAGACTCATCAATCTTAATTGGTAGTTCTACTAATGCTAAATTGTACATTAACGAATAATTTACAACCTGATTAATCGTTCCATTCGGAATGAAGTATACTTCACCATCTTTAGAACGAATTTTCGTAGAACGTAATCCAAGTGACATTACATAACCTCCAGCGATAAATGCAGCTTGATTATAAATCTTGACATTATCACCTACATCAAATTGACCTTCAAGGATGATAAAAAAGCCAGATATAATATCTTTAACTAAACTCTGTGCACCAAATCCAATCGCAACTGATGCAATACCAGCACTAGCCACAATACTCGTAGTATTAACTCCTAAGATTGATAAAACTTGGAAAAATGCAATAAAGTATATTGTATAACGAACTGCACTTTTAACAAGTTTGTTCAATGTTTCTGATCTTTTCTCATTAAACTTGATATTAAATTTTTTATTAGTATTATCTCTCGGTGTCATTATGTAATCAGTAATTCCACTAAATATACGAACAACTATTGAAGCAACAACAAAAATACATAAAATTAATAATATTTTCTCTAAAACTGTAATTAATAAATCAGTATTCTTAATTATAGCGTGTATTTTTTCAACAAAATTCATAATTATTCTTCCTTGAATAATGAAATAATACGTTCAAATTCATCATTATCTTTGAACTCAATTTCAATCTTACCTTTTTTATTACGACCTTGTTTAATCGTTACCGCTGTTCCAAGACGTTTTTTAAGAATATTTTCTTGTTCTTCTATAAAAATATCCTTAACCTTAGGTTTCTTAACCTCTTTTGGTTTCAATAACTTCGTTACATATTCTTCTAACTCACGAACAGACATCTTTCTTTCAATTACTAAAGTACAGACATCTTCCATAGCTTTTTTAGTTTTTAATGCAAGTAACGTTCTCGCATGAGCCGTACTTATAACCCCTTGCTCAAGTTTATTTTTAATTTCTGTTGGTAACTTTAATAGTCGTAAACTATTTGCTATATACGGTCTACTTTTCCCAAGTTTCTTAGCCAATTCTTCTTGGGTTAATGACATTTTGTCCATCAGATTTTTATAGCTTTCTGACTCTTCTAAAGCAGATAAATCTTCACGTTGTAAGTTTTCTAACACTGCAAAGACCATCATTTCTTCATCTGTCATCTCTTTAACAATAGAAGGGATCTCTTTTCTGCCTAATAGTTCAAAAGCTCTATAACGACGCTCACCTGCTATAATATAATAACCTTTTACAGCTTTTTTTACGATAATAGGTTGTAATAAACCATTTTTTTCGATAGATTCTTTTAATTCATTTAATTTTTCTTCATTAAAATAAGTACGTGGTTGATATGGATTCTTTTTAATCTCATCAAGTGCAATTCCCACTATTTTATCATTATCTGTAACTAACTCAACATTTTCTGTAGCAAAAATAGCATCAAGTCCACGTCCTAAACCTTTACCTAATTTCTTAACCACGTTCAATCACCTCTTTAGCTAGAGATAAATATTGTTTTGCTCCGTTAGAATTTTTTGCATATTCAATAATTGGTTCACCAAAACTTGGCGCTTCGCTTAGACGTACAGTTCTTGAAATAACTGTTTCGAATGCTTTGTCTTTGAAATGCTCTCTTACTTGTTCTGCTACTTGATTAGATATATTTGTTCTGCTATCAGTCATAGTAAGTAATACCCCAAAAATATCCAATTTAGAATTAAGATGTTTTCTTACTATATTAAATGTATTCATAAGCTGACTAAGGCCTTCTAAGGCATAATATTCCGTCTGTACGGGGATTACTACTCCATCAGCTGCAGTTAGTGAATTTAACGTAATAAGACCTAAAGATGGAGGACAATCGATTACTACATAATCATACTCTTCTTTAATTTCAGATATTGCATTTTTCATGCGTTGCTCACGACTAATTGCTGAAACAAGCTCAACTTCTGCACCTGCTAATGCAATACTAGAAGGCACAATATCAAGATTTTCATAAGCTGTTTTAATTATTACATCATTAATATTAACTTCATCTACAAGGATATTATAGATTGACTGACTTATAGCTGCTTTATCTACACCAACACCACTTGTGGCATTCGCCTGTGGATCTGTATCAATTAATAGTACTTTCTTTTTAAGATGAGCTAAAGAAGCTGCTAAATTTATTGAAGTAGTCGTTTTTCCTACTCCACCTTTTTGATTACATATCGCTAATATTTTCATCTTTTACCTCATTTTTGGCAAAGCGTGGAACAGTAACTTTAATAACCACACTATCCATATTTTCTTCTTCTTCTTTATTAAGACTAACATTATATTTTTCTTCTAATTTTGCTATTTCTTTTGTAAGTTTAGCAATAACTTTCTGACCATCATAATTAACTCCAGTATTGAAAACTTTTATATCTTTTTTTATTTTTAGATACGTATCAATCTTTTCTTCAGTTTGAGAAACATTCAAATTCTGTGATAAAATCTGAACTAATAATTTCTCTTGAGCAGAAGCATCTAATTTTACCATAGCACGACCATGACGTTCAGTAATTTTCTTAGTATTAATAGCATCTATAACCTTTTTACTGAGCTTTAATAAACGAAGTTTATTTGCTACAGTTGCTTGTGTTTTCCCTAAGGATTTAGCTAGCTCATCTTGTGTAAGTTTATTTATTTGCAGTAATTCCTGATAAGCATACGCCTCTTCAATTGGTGTTAATTCTTCCCTCTGAATATTTTCAATTAATGCAAGGGTAGCCATTTGCTCGTCCGTTAACTCTTTGACTATGGCTTTTGTTTTTACATACTGCAAATATTTGATAGCTCTAAGACGACGTTCTCCTGCGATAAGCTCATAGAAGCCATCTCCTATATCACGTACAGTAATAGATTGAAGTAACCCATTTTGTTTAATTGATTCAGCTAGTTCTTGTATCTTCTCTTCTGTAAACTCTCTTCGTGGTTGATATTTATTCGGTACAATCTTCTCAACTAAAATCTCTCTGAGTACATCATCATCTGAAATCCCCACTTTCTCTGCTCTTTGTGTTAAATCATATAGCTTACTAAATGGTTTTACACTTTCTGTCATATTTTACCTCCTAGAACCTTTTCTACACTTATACAATATCATATTTAAAAACTTTTGTCAAAAATATTTCCCGATATATACTATCTCATAAGGCTATTAAATTAGTACTTTGAAAGAATATTTCCGGAACAAAGTAGATATTATATTAAAGACAATAAAAAAAGTGTAACCATAAATGATTACACCTTGTACAGGGACGGCAGGAATCGAACCCACACCAAAGGTTTTGGAGACCTTTGTTCTACCGTTAAACTACGTCCCTAAGAATGGTGGGAAGAAGTGGATTCGAACCACTGAACCCGAAGGAGCGGATTTACAGTCCGCCGCGTTTAGCCTCTTCGCTATCTTCCCTAAATATAAAAAAATGCCGGCCAGAGGACTTGAACCCCCGACCTACTGATTACAAGTCAGTTGCTCTACCAACTGAGCTAGGCCGGCAACATGGTGCCTCGAGACAGAGTCGAACTGCCGACACATGGAGCTTCAATCCATTGCTCTACCAACTGAGCTATCGAGGCATTATTTAATTTTTACATAAAAAAATGGCGGTCCCGACGGGAATCGAACCCGCGATCTCCTGCGTGACAGGCAGGCGTGATAACCGCTACACCACGGGACCTAGTATTAAAAATTGCGGGAGATGGATTTGAACCATCGACCTTTGGGTTATGAGCCCAACGAGCTGCCAGACTGCTCCATCCCGCGATAATAAAAATGGAGGAGGAAAGGGGATTCGAACCCCTGCGAGCTTTTACACTCCTGTCGGTTTTCAAGACCGATCCCTTCAGCCGGACTTGGGTATTCCTCCTTAATTAATGGTGGACTCTGCAGGACTCGAACCTGCGACCGATCGGTTATGAGCCGATAGCTCTAACCAACTGAGCTAAGAGTCCGTGTTCCTGTGAATTCACTAACTATTATTGGTGGCGGCAGAGGGGATCGAACCCCCGACCTTACGGGTATGAACCGTACGCTCTAGCCAGCTGAGCTACGCCGCCAATAAAGGCTAAATTCATTATTTAAAATGGTGGAGCCTAGCGGGATCGAACCGCTGACCTCCTGCGTGCAAAGCAGGCGCTCTCCCAGCTGAGCTAAGGCCCCATATTAATAATGTTTATATACTTTTTCAATGGTCGGGAAGACAGGATTCGAACCTGCGACCCCTTGGTCCCAAACCAAGTGCTCTACCAAGCTGAGCTACTTCCCGTGATTTTAAATGGCGCGCCCAAGAGGAGTCGAACCCCTAACCTTTTGATCCGTAGTCAAACGCTCTATCCAATTGAGCTATGGGCGCTAATATAATGGTGCCGAGGACCGGAATCGAACCGGTACGGTATTGCTACCGCAGGATTTTAAGTCCTGTGCGTCTGCCAGTTCCGCCACCCCGGCACTATATTAACTATTGGAGCGAAAGACGGGATTTGAACCCGCGACCCTCACCTTGGCAAGGTGATGTTCTACCCCTGAACTACTTTCGCGAATATCTAGAAATGGTGCGGGTGAAGGGAGTCGAACCCCCACGCCGTGAGGCGCTAGATCCTAAGTCTAGTGCGTCTGCCAATTCCGCCACACCCGCAAAAGAATGGTGAGCCATGAAGGACTCGAACCTTCGACCCTTTGATTAAAAGTCAAATGCTCTACCAACTGAGCTAATGGCTCTAAATTTAAATGGTGCCGGCCAGAGGACTTGAACCCCCGACCTACTGATTACAAGTCAGTTGCTCTACCAACTGAGCTAGGCCGGCATAAATGGTGGAGGTTAACGGGATCGAACCGCTGACCCCTTGCTTGTAAGGCAAGTGCTCTCCCAGCTGAGCTAAACCTCCATATCAAAAGCCTGGCAACGTTCTAGTCTCACAGGGCGTAAGCCCAACTACATTCGAC